>JAQVBK010000062.1 GCA_028690365.1 Candidatus Cloacimonadota bacterium | reverse complement strand
TCTTCTATTTTACTGAAGGAAGTTTCTACATCGGTGTTCTGGAAGCAGTAGGAAGCTCAGCAATCGGTCTTGATAACAGCACAAACGGTAACAGTTATAATGATATTGGTGGATGGCATGTACTAACTGATGGCACTCTTATGATCAGAGCAATAGTTGACAGATTTACTTCTGAAAACGGACAGGAAATTGAGCCAGTAACTCAACTTTCGGTTAATAACTATCCAAACCCATTCAATCCAACTACAAACATCGTTCTGAACATCCCGAAAGAGGGAAAAGTCAACGTAACTGTGTATAACCTTAAAGGTCAGACTGTAAACACATTACTGAATGAAGTACTTCCAATAGGTCAAAGAACTCTCGTTTGGAATGGTACTGACCATAAAGGCAATCAAGTTTCCAGCGGTGTTTATTTCTACAGAGTAGAAACAAACGAAAAGACCATCAACAAGAAAATGATTCTCTTAAAATAAGAATGTAAATATGGAAAACCGGAGGTTAACTCCGGTTTTTTTTTAGATTTCTTAAGTTAGGGCATTACACAAAAGATTAAGGAGTTTATATGCAAAGATTATTAATTATGGTACTATTACTGACTTCAGTTGTTTGCCTGTCAGCAGTAGAGCCTTTTATTCATGGTAGTTTCCATGAAAATATTCTGATATTTTGCTTCAGTAGTGAAACAGTAGGAACTTCACTTCAACCAGTAGCTTATGAAATAGAAGCTGGAGTTGTAGAAACCGGGATATCAGAATTTGACAATTTCTCAAAACAATTTGAAGTTACTGAACTTAAACAGCTTCATCCCTTTGTAAAATATTCTGATTGGAATGACAAAGGTATTTACCTGCAAAACATCTATTCCCTAACAATTGCTGATAATAAGAAAATAGAATCTGCTCTTGAAAACCTGAGAAAACTAAGCGTTGTTTTATTTGCAGAATACGAAGGAATTAATCGTACCCGCGAATTTATACCAGATGATCCTCAGTTTTCTATGTTATATTACATTACCAGAACTCAAACACATCTGGCATGGGATTGGGTTCAGGGAGACTCAGATGTAATCATTGGAATCACTGATACCGGAGTAAAATGGAATCATGAAGATCTTCGTGACAACATCTGGATAAATCAGGCAGAATATCAAGACGGAATGATTAACTGGGATACAGGCGTAATCACTGCCGGAGACGGTGTAGATAATGACGGCAATGGCAAGATTGATGATGTTATAGGTTGGGATTTTACTGGTGCTTCTGGTGGATCTTCTGACAATAATCCATATCAGATCAGAACAGGAAATGAACATGGAACTCACGTATCAGGATGTGCAGGCGCAGTTGGAAACAACGGAATAGGTGTCGTAGGACCTGCCATGAACATTTCACTTATGATAACAAAAAACACTCCAGATAATTCAGTTGGTGGAATTTCTAATGGTTATCCAGCAATTCAATACTGCGCTGACAGCGGAGCACATGTTATCAATTGTAGCTGGGGAGGACCTGGAAGCGGTACATATCCAAACTCAGTAGTTAACTATGCAACTAATGCAGGAGCGCTTGTTGTTTCTGCGGCAGGAAATGAAGATACGGAACACAATGCAGCTTATCAGGACTATCCTGCCGACTGTACAAACGCTCTTGGTGTTGCAGCTACCGATCAGAATGACATTAAAACTTATTTTTCTGACTATGGTACTCCAGTTGATATAAGTGCTCCAGGAATTGATATACGTTCTACCTATTTTGTCAACTATCAGGATTCTTATTCATCTCTACAGGGAACATCTATGGCTTCACCTATCGCTGCAGGTGTATGTGCTTTGGTAAAATCAATAAGTCCCAATCTTACTCCTGTTCAACTACGCGAACGCGTAAAAAACACAGCAGATAATATAGACAACCTTAATCCTGACTATGCTGGCAAATTAGGTACTGGCAGAATTAATGCATATACAGCTACAATGTCGGATAAAATCCCAAACCTTAGAATTGTCGATTTTCTAATTAGCGAATTAGATGGTGATGGAGACGAAGTACCAAATCCCGGAGAAACTGTTGATTTATCGATTATGTTAGAGAACCAGTTATTTTGGTTAAATGCAACTAACATAACAGCGACTCTTTCTTGTGAATTGGAAACTGTTGAGATGATAGATGCATCAACTTCCTTTTATGATCTTGATGGAGGATCATCTATGTGGAATTTCAGTGATCCACTATCATTCTCTACAGTCCCTGATTTAAGCAATTTAGATATTCCTTTTGTGTTAACTGTTTCATGTAATCAAGATAACGAGTTCCCGTATACAATTGAATTACCATTTATTGTTAGTCTTTCTCTCGATCAGGCAGGATGGCCATTTGAAATAAGCGGAGCATCCAACTCATCAGGTCTTATCATTGATTTAGATGAAGATGGTAATAAGGAAGCAGTATTTGGAGATCATTTGGGGAACCTCAATGCTATTGATGCAGCCGGACAGCAAATTGCCGGATTCCCTGTAGCATTAGGTAGCGAAGTTAAAAGTGCTGTAGCTATAGCAAACATTTCAGGTGGTCCTGAATTGGAAATTGTGGCTGGAACAAATCAAGGCAGACTGGTTGCTGTTTCACACACTGGAGTTATTCTGTGGGATAATCAGTGTACAGGTCAGATTTCATCTAATCCGGTAATTTACGATATCAATAATGATGGCAACCAGGAAGTTATCGTAGTTACATTTAGTGGTCAACTCAATGTATTTACTGCTGATGGAAACAATTTTGAGGGATATCCTTATTCATTTGGTTCAAACATTGTTTGTTCACCAGCTGTAGCAGATATGAATGGTGATGGTTTATCAGAGTTAATGGTAAGTACTGCCGGAGCAAACTCCAGTCTTGTTGCTATAACGCTAGCTACTCAGACAAATATTGACGGTTGGCCTGTAAATATTGGTACTACTTCCTGGAAAGGACCTATTGTTACAGATATTGATGGCAATGGCAATCCTGAAGTAGTTGTAGCCACATTCAATAGTTCAGTTAAAGCATTTACAGCCACAGGTTCACTTATATATGAAACCACTCAGGGGGGAGGAGCTAAAACTTCAATAGCAAGTGCTGACCTGAATAGTAACGAGGAAAATGAAGTTGTATTTATTGATAATGCCGGTAATCTTCAGGTGCTAAATGCTCAGGGAGAAAACTTAGCAGGATTCCCTTTTGCAGTGGGAGCAACTTCTGAGAGTACTCCTGTTCTTATTGATATGGATAATGATGAAATGGTTGATATCGTCTTTGGCGATAATAACGGATATTTGCATTCTGTCAGCTTGATGGGATACGAAACTCCTAATTTCCCATTATTCCTGGGCACCTCAATTAAAATTAGCCCTGCAATCGGCGATATCGATGGAGATGGAGACATTGAGATACTTGTTCCTAATCAATCCAGTTATGTATTATTGGATTATAAGAATCCCGTGGGAGCAATACCATGGCCTTGTGATAAAGCTACACCAGCCAGAACCGCAAATTATTATGATATAACTGACACTGATGATGATAATAGTAATCCTGATTTACCCAAAAATTCATTAGATGCCAACTATCCTAATCCTTTTAATCCATCTACAAAAATCAGGTTTTCTATAAGCGAACCAGGTAATGTAAGTCTTACTGTTTACAACATTAAAGGACAACTTGTCAAAACTCTAAGAAATGATTACCATAAACCAGGTTCCCACATCGTAGAATGGAATGGTAAAGATAATCACGGCAATGACACAGCAAGTGGCTTATATTTCTATAAGTTATCAACCAAAACATTTACCGACATAAAAAAGATGATCTTGATTAAATAGAGATCAGTATCAATCGATTAAAAGGGTAAGAGTAAAGCTCTTACCCTTTTTTGTTTATAGTCCAGGAACTACTGCGTACTTGACTTAAAAACCTGCTCTTTAGTTTTGGTATATAAATGAACTAAAATTCTGAATTAACTGAATTTCAAACAGTTAAGCACACTTGGAGCAATTTTGAATTTAGAGAAAAGAATACATCGAAGAATCGGGCAAGCCATCGGAGATTTTAATCTTATCGAAGAAGGTGATCGCATTGCAGTTGGACTTTCCGGTGGGAAAGATTCATGGATACTGCTTTATGCCCTCAACAAAATTAGTAAACGCGCTCCAGTATACTTCTCACTTGAAGCAGTACATATCAAATCATCCATTTACCATCTGAAACTGGAAGAGATTGAAGACTATTGCCAGAAACTGCAAATAAAACTACACATCTACGAATCCGACATAGACACAATTATCGCTGAGAATATCAAAAAAGAATCTTATTGTGCTTTCTGCGCCAGAATGAGAAGAGGATATCTTTACAAATTTGCTAACGAAAACGGATTTAACAAGATTGCCTTGGGACACCATCGTGAAGATTTTAACGAAACTCTTTTAATGAGCATGTTCTTCAATGCTCAGATTAAATCGATGTCAGTAAAACTTCTAAGTGATGACAAAAAGAATGTCGTAATCAGACCGATGGTTTATCTCGAAGAAGAAACTATTCAAAAATTTGCAGACAAACTACAGTTTCCCTCCATGCAAAAAACTTGCCCTTATGAACAACAAAGTGAAAGGAAAGAAATAAAGGAACTGCTAAATCAATTGGAGAAAAAATATCCGGAAATTAAAAACAGTCTGATTTCTTCACAGAAAAGAATCATAAAATCTCATCTTATCGGATTCAATTTTATCCAGGAAAGAGCAAATATTTCACTCACAGAAATAAATACATAATAGGAGATCACATGCTGGAAAATTTACGTGAAATGCTAAATATGGAAATTGGGTTATTCAACCTTACCTTGTTTACTGTCATTGTTTTAACTTCATTGATAATTCATTTTTTAGTAAAAAAAAGAGTTCTTAAAATTGTAGAAGCTATTGCTGCAAAAACAACCACTCATTGGGATGACTATTTTTTTAACAGACGCGTTTTTCATAAAGCGGTACATCTTGTCCCTTTGCTGATAATCTACCTCTCAGCTGCACTACTGCCTAATTACCAACCTATTCTTTCTAAATTTTTACATGTATTGATTTTATTTGTTACAGTAAATACTTTTGATGCATTCTTATCGGCAGTAAACGATATTTATCTGACTATGACTCTCTCAAAAGGTAAACCAATCAAGGGTTTCCTGCAAATAGTCAAAATACTTGCATATTTTTTCGCCAGCGTTTCTACAATTTCTATTCTGCTGGGAAAATCACCCAGTATAATCCTGAGTGGATTAGGTGCATTAACTGCCATATTACTGTTGGTATTCAAAGATACAATTTTGTCTGTTGTCGCCAGTTTTCAAATCAGCGGTAACAATCTTATTCAAATCGGCGACTGGATAGAAGCTCCTCAGTTCTCTGCTGATGGTGATGTAGTTGATATTGCTCTGCACATGGTGACAATTCAGAATTGGGATAAAACTCTGGTCACTATCCCTACCTACAAACTTGTTGATGGCGCATTTAAAAACTGGAAAGGTATGCAGGAATCAGGCGGGAGAAGAATAAAACGGTCTATAAATATTGATATTTCTTCTATAAAAATCTGTGATGAAGCCATGCTTAAACGTTTTGAAAAATTCCATTACATTTCTGGCTATATCGAGAATAAACAAAAAGAATTATCAGAGTTTAATAAAAAAAATAAAATCGATGACTCCAATATCATAAATGGTAGAAGAATGACAAATATTGGCGTCTTCCGTGCATATGTTTACGAATATCTGAAAAGTAATCCCAATATAAATAAAAACATGACTCTGCTGGTGCGTCAGCTTCAACCCGGACCAACCGGACAGCCAATCGAAATCTATGTCTTCACCAGCACAACCGAATGGGCAAAATATGAGAGTATTCAATCTGATATTTTTGATCACATTCTGGCAGTAATTAAAGAGTTTGAACTCAAAGTATATCAATACGCCGGAACAGTCATTGGTGAATCTACTAAACCTTGATGAAAATTCCCTATATCATGAAACTTATTTGACATAAAAGGCCTATTAAAAATTTTGCAGAAAAAAGTTCTAGGAGCATCAATGCAAATACTTGAAAATAGTTTAACCAATGAAGAAGTTGATAATTTGAAGCAGCTTGCCCTCAAAGCAAGATCAGCAATTCTACACATGACAACTCTGGCTGCTTCCGGTCATCCGGGTGGTTCAATGTCCACTTTAGATATGCTGTTAACACTTTATAAAATAATCAATGTAGACCCCACAAATCCCAAAAAAGAAGATCGCGACATCGTAATTGTCAGTCATGGACACGTCTCCCCCGCTGTTTACTCAACTCTGGCATTAAACGGCTTCTTCAAGCTCGATGATGCAGTCTCACAGTTTCGTCTCGCCGGCAGTATTTTTGAAGGACACATAGAACCGGATGTCCCTGGAGTTGAGTGGGCTACAGGTAATCTGGGACAGGGACTTTCGGCCGGAATCGGATTTGCCTTGGCAAAGAGAGTCAAAAATTTACCCGGAAATGTTTATGTACTGATGGGAGATGGCGAACAACAAAAAGGTCAACTGGCAGAAGCACGTAGGTTTGCTGTGAAGTACAATTTAACAAATCTCATTGCCTTTGTTGATTATAATGGATTGCAGATAAGTGGAAAAACAACAAACGTCATGCCACAAAACATTAAAGATAACTATCTCTCCGATGGCTGGAATATAATAGAAATAGACGGACATAACTATTGTGAAATTCAGCAGGCTATTATCGAAGCTCAAAAAGCAGACAAACCAACTGTCATAATTGCCAATACCGTTATGGGAAAATCTGTTTCATTCATGGAAAACAAAGAAAAATACCATGGATCAGCTATTTCTGAAGAACAACTTGTTCAGGCACTACAGGAATTGGGACAGGAAAATAAACTCGACTACTACAAAAAATTGAGAAATGAATTTATTCCCAAAGTCAATCACTCTGCCGTTCCAGCTGATTTCACTGTGAAAAGAGGGAACAACATTCTTTATGATAAACCAAACGGCAACAGAGAAGCCTGGGGAAATGCTCTGGCGGATATTGCCAACCTTAACAAAAATGATCTTCCTTTCGCTGTTTTTGACTGTGACCTGGCAGGAAGTGTAAAAACTGACGGATTTGCTAAGGTACTTCCGGAAAATTTCTTCCAGGGCGGAATCATGGAACACAACACCGCTACTATAGCCGGAGCGATGTCTAAAGAAGGGGTGCAGGTTTTCTTTGCGGATTTCGGTGTTTTTGGCGTTGACGAAACTTACAATCAGCATCGTCTGAATGATATTAATAAAACCAATCTGAAGATAGTCACCACACATGTCGGACTGGATGTCGGCGAAGATGGAAAGACTCATCAGTGTATAGACTACATCGGTGTAATGCGAAATCTGTACAATTTCAAGATTATTATTCCTGCTTGTCCTGATCAAACTGACCACATTATCCGCTATGCTGCCGGCAAGTGGGGAAATTATCTCATCCCGATGGGAAGATCTAAAATCGCCTCCATTTTAAATGAGAACGGTCAAAAGTATTTTGATGCCAACTACAACTTTGTTTATGGAAAAGCTGATCTCTTGAGGAGAGGAAGCAAAGCTGCAATATTCGCCACCGGAGCTGTAGTGGAATTTGCTCTTGAAGTTGTAAAGAAGCTGGAAGCTGAAAATCTGGACGTAACACTCTACAATCTCTCTTCCCCTTGTGAAATTGATGAAGAAGCACTGAGATGCGCAGCTTCCACAGGCATAATCTTTACTTATGAAGATCACAATGTTAACACCGGAATCGGAGCCCTCATCGCTCAGAAAATTGTTGATTTAGAGCTGAAGACTAAATTGATAAAATTCGGAGTTACTGATTATCAGTGTTCTGGCAGCGCAAAAGATGTATTCCGTAGAGCCGGATTAGATGCCGAAACAGTCGCAGAAAAAATAAGAAAAGTCTTGGCGGGTTAAGCTATGCAGGGATTAATTTTTGACGTTGACGGGACCATATCCATTGATAACAAATTAATTAAGGGTACTGTCGATTTCTTCGCTCAACTGGATAAATGCGGAATTCCATATGTATTTGTGAGTAATACTACTTCACGTACTCCTGCTAAAATGATGGAAAAATTGAATTCACAGGGATTACATCTAAACGAAAATCAAATTATTACACCGATTACGACTGCCAAACAGTATCTCAGAGATAATGGCTACCGGAAAATCGCCTTGGTTCGCTGCGAAGCAACCGAGGTTGAGTTCGGCGAATTTGAATTCTCAGATGACCCGGAAGTCGTAATCCTGACAGATGACGGTGAAGGTTTAACTTATGATGATATCAACCGCTGTTTCAATTACCATCTGAAAGGAGCAAAAATTACGGCTTTGCAAAAAAATAAATATTATGCCAAAGATAACCATCTGGTAGCTGATCTCGGATTTTACACAGCCGGTTTTGAATATCTCACGGGAGAAGAAATTCTCAATTTTGGAAAACCTTCAGAAGCTCTTTTTCGTAAAGCTCTCGCTACACTGAATATCAGAGATTTTAATCAGGTATTCATGGTGGGAGACGACATTGAATTCGATGTATTGGGCGCGATGAAACTGGGAATGAAGGGCGTTCTAGTTAAGACAGGAAAATATCAGAAAGATATGGAAAAAAAATATACAAATCAACCTGACTTCATCTTAGAAGATGTAACCAAGCTTGTTCGTATTCCGGAAGTCAGTCAGTTGCTGGAGGACAAATGAGTAAAGTTGCTTTGACAGGAATTAAACCCACCGGAATTCCCCATATTGGTAATTATCTCGGGGCAATAAAGCCGGCTCTGGAATTAACGAAGGAGTTTGAATCACGATATTTTATTGCAGATTATCATGCAATTAACACCATTCGAGACGGTAAACTTCTGAAGAATCTTATCTACGAAATTGCTGCTGCCTGGCTCTCCTGCGGACTTGATCCTGAGAAGAGTCTCTTCTACAGACAGTCATCTGTGCCGGAGACTTTTGAACTTTCTACAATTCTGGCTGCATCTACTCCCAAAGGTCTGATGAACCGGGCACATGCCTACAAAGCAGTCACTGCCCAGAACAAAGAAGCTGGGAAAGATATTGATGACGGTGTCAACATGGGACTTTTTACTTATCCAATTCTTATGGCAGCAGATATTCTGCTCTTTGATACAGATGTTGTACCTGTTGGCAGAGATCAGGCGCAACATATCGAAATGACAGCCGACATCGCCCAGGCATTTAACTACCAGTACGGCGGTGATATTCTGAAAATTCCGCAGGGACATTTCAGTAAAGATACCGAAATCGTTGTAGGCATTGACGGCAGAAAAATGAGTAAGAGTTATGATAATGTTATTCCACTCTTTGCGCCCTCAAAACAGCTAAGAAAAATTATCATGAAAATCGTAACCAATTCTCAAACAGTGGAAGAACCTAAAAACCCTGATGAATCACATATTTTCTCGCTCTACAAACTTTTCGCTGCTGAAAAGCAGATTGAAGCTCTCAGAGAAAAATATCTGGCAGGAGGAATGGGCTGGGGAACAGCAAAACAGGAACTCTATGAGGTTATAGAAGCAACGGTAGCTCCAATTAGGGATAATTACGATAGAATCATGAGCGATAAAACATATATTGACGAAGTGTTGAAAAAAGGCTCAGAAAAAGCCAGAGCTGTTGCTGCTGCGACCCTCAGAAGAGTCAGATCAGCAGTGGGAATAGATTAGATTGGTGGCGTGTATAAATATATAATACGGGATAAAGGAATAAAAATGGGAGAGAATATGAATTTTCCTGAATATGAGCAAATGGCTGACGCACTTCTTTGGTACATTTACAAAAACGGTGGGACATCGCATTCTTTACGCCCAAAAATAATTTATGAAGCCTTGGCAGATTTGTTAGATATAGATGAGAGAGATCGAAGGAAACCTCGAACAGATGGATATTCTGGAACTCAGTGGGAAAATCGCGTTCAATGGACCAGACAGAAACTAATAAACGAAGGAAAGCTTGATGGGCGAACACGCGGAGTTTGGCAGTTAACGCAATAAGGTATTTTGCATGCTTCAAAAGTTGAATTTTGATTCTACACATATCCGTGAATTTACATACTACTTTTGTAAAAACAATCTGTCGCAAGTTATCAAATCCACGAATAGTATACAAGCATATTCTGATTCTATGTCGTCTTATTCTTTACCCTGATTGTGCAGTTTCAGTAACAGAGCAAATCCATGAAGTGTTCTTTCTTCTAAGAACATCTGCAATCTTTTCCTTTGACAAAAACATGTCTTAACGAAGCTTACAATCGAAAAAATTATGGAGGCAATCAATTGAATCAAACAGATAAGAAATCCGTAAAAGTAAACTGGCAGGGAAAGGTTGTCTCAATCCAACCTCGGACAAGAGTGTGGAGATATCTTATAGATAACAGAACTCATTATCATATAGGTTACAATCTTTTTCTTGCCGATGAGGAAGATGCAGGAAAAACATTTTCAGTTGCAATATCCGAAAAACAGCTGGCTAAAGGATTATTCAGAGTCGGAGATATCCTGAAAGGTACTGCCTGGACAAAAATCTATAAACAAAGGGAGTTTGCAGATTACTACAGAGTTGGTTCCATAGAAATAATCAGCAGAGAAAGCAGAAAGTCTGAAAAATTGCCACCTCCATGGATAATAACTGTGCCTTCACTGCAGATATATGAGGAAAGGGGGGCGCGTCAATTGAGTAAAAGCCGATGGAATACCAAGTGCTTTCAATGCATTTGGGCAAACATGGCTAATGTTGAAGTTCAATGGGATTTTGACAGAAACATAAAAAAGTACCGGTTTGAATCATTTTGCTATGGTCCCAAATCATGCAAATTCTATACAATGGGAAAGCCGCGACCTGTTTCATATAAAAATCTGGGACCTGTCCATGATGAAGGATGGTTAGATGATATATGCACAGAGAGAAGAGGTGAGGATGAATGAGGATTATAACATTCAGGGAGTTAGCTATTGACTAAAAATGGATGATTTTTATAAGATATTGATACTCAGGGGAGGGCAAATGAATCGCTTTTACTTTCTTATACTTGTTTTTTTATCTTTCGCCATAAGTGCGGCAAATCTTGACTCCGAGATATGGAATAGTCTATCCGCCGGAGATTACAATGTTGGATTCAAAAATCATGAGGTAACTGATTTCAGCAGAACTTACCAGTTGCCGGAAACAAACAGCCAGAAATTGATTTATCGACCAATTCACATAAATATCTGGTATCCGGCTTTAGAAAACTCAAATGCAACAATGGACTTTGCTGATTATCAATACATTGCAGAGAAAGCTCTGAATCCGGAATTTGATAAGAGCAAACCTGAATTCATTAGTGAATTAAAGGAATTGTATGTCAGATCTAAAGCTGATGCCGATTTATTTGAAAAAATCTTTTATCAGAAAACAATAGCTGTTCTTGAAGCAGAAGAGCTGACTGGTTCTTTCCCTGTAGTAATCTATAGTCCGGGTGGAGGTGAAATAGCTTCAGAAAACTTTGTTCTGTGTGAACTCCTTGCCAGTAATGGTTACATTGTCATTTCCAGTCCATCCGTTGGTTTTGACAGACTTGGAGTTCAAACAACTTTATCTGACATTCGATTTTTGTTTAACTATGTGCAAAATCTAAAATTTGCTCAGAAAGATAATATCGCCTTAGTGGGATTCTGTTTCGGGTCTATGTGTAACATGATTTTTGCTGAGGAAAATCACTTTGTAAAAGCAATTGTTGGGTTACATAGCGAATATTTAAATCCTGACAGCAGAAGAGATTATTCTCTACCTGATTCTCCTGTTTTCGCCAATAGAAATCTTGCGTATCTGGAACTTGACGGTAGTTTTTTGAAACATCGGGACTCAGAAGTTTTCAACAAAATGTATTACTCTGATCGCTATCAGGTGCATTTTTCTGAAATCCCACATAATGGTTTTACCTCTTTTTATGTTATGCAGTCGCACTGCTTTGAAAAAGAATTGATTAGAGGGCGCGACAACAGAGATTTGACTTATGAGTTATCCTGTCGTCTGATATTAGCATTTCTCAATCACTATCTTAAAGGAGAGGCAAATTTTGAAGACAATAAGAAAGCAATACTTTCAGAGCAGAAAATACCCAAGTCCTTGCTATTAGTCGACAATTATAATGCAGCTAAACCAGCACCGCCATCAAAAGCAAAATTTATGGAAATTGTCGAGTCAGGAAACACCCGGGATATGACTGATTTATATCAACAAGTCAGAAAAATAGATCCTGAGATTATACTATTCGGAGAAAATGACTTGCTCAGACCAGCTTATAAATTCCTTGGTGAAGGTAATGAACATGCGATAGCAATATTCAAACTCATTATCGACTCCTATCCAAATGGCTGGAACGGTTGGGATAGTTTGGGTGAAGCATACAGAGAAGCCGGAAATCTTAAGGAATCGAAAAATTGCTATGAAAAAGCCCTGGAACTAAAAGGCAAGGATGAAAGGATTGAGAAAATCATTGAGGAATTGAAATCTCGAGGTAAACATGAATTATAAATGGATTGAAGATTATTGCAATGCAAAAAAAGGAACAATCAGTGAATATAAAATTGATTGGGAAGCTAACAGATTTATGTTGGCAGGGAAGATGTTTGCTCTTATCGGAGAAGATAAAAATAAAGAGCCTATTATTACACTAAAATGTGATCCTGAATTCGGTAATGTTATGAAAGAAAGGTATAAGCATATTACTGAAGGCTATTACATGAATAAAGTACACTGGTGTTCAATTTATCTGGAAAGTGATGTTCCTGTTGAAGTTATTAAACAACTAATTGATATGTCTTATGAACTCATCCTTAAATCTTTGCCAAAAAAGAAGCAGATGGAATTATTAAGTTGATTCTCAAACTAAATAGCATTTCTGAGATTAATAAGGAGATCTTCCGATAACAATTGTTATGTTTTCAATCCTAACAATCTTATCGGAATATCTCACAGATTCTAATTATCAATCACTAATTATTCAACAATGTTTTCAGATGCTGAATATAATTGACTGATCCACCTTGTTGATAACCGGTTTGGGCTATCTTCGTTCCTTCTGAATTTAAAAGAATTACCGTTGGGAAACCTTTAATTCCATATTCTGTTGCTTTTTTCCTGTTATAGCTTTTTACAGCCTCAGTCTGCTCAATGGAACGGGGAAAATCAAGCATAACCATAACCAGATTTTCTTTGGCGTATTCCATGAAATCCTGTTGTTGGTAGACTTCTGATTCAAGTCTTTTACACCAGATACACCAATCGGAACCAGTGAAATGAATAAAAACCGACAGGTTTTTTTCACCGGCAATTTCAATAGCTTCTTCAATATTATGTAGCCAATTAATACCTTCATTTGCAGCCTTTGCTTTCTCCTGAGCACTACAAGCAGTAAAGAACAAGCTCATAGTCACAAGCAGCAGTATTAATCTGTTCATTTCCCCTCCCCTATTTCTTTGTCATTTATGTATATTTTTACATCAATTTCACAAACCTTTTTCAGCATAGCAGAGACTCCACAATACCTCGTCTCCGACAAATCCACAGCTTTTCTGATTTTATCAACCGGCAAATTGTCTCCCTTGAACAGGTATTTTATCGCAATTGATGAGAAAATCTTTGGATGTTCTTCGGTCATTTCTGCTGATATCTCCATTCTGAACTGATAATCTTCTACCCGCATTTTTCTCAAAATTGATACTACATCCATACCTGTACACCCGCCTAAAGCTGTAAGCATCAGATTTTTGGGGCGAGGTCCAGCATCGCCTCCACCGGAGTTCTGATCGACATCCAAGACAATAGTATGGTTATCCTGCATTGCCTCGAAACGCATATCTTTTATCCAATCAATTTTTACACCGTTCATCTTTCCTCCTACCCGATATCAAGCATTTTGTTAATTTTGACTTTATCAAATCCGACTATAGGATAATTATCAATCCAGATTTGTGGCACACCTTGTTGTCCTGATTTTCTGATCATATCCTGAGCTGCCTTCATATCTCTGGAAACATCCACATCAGTAAATCTGATTTGTTTTTCTCTTAAATAACTCTTAAGTTTTACGCACCAAGAACAGGTTGGAGTTGAGAATACAACTACTTTTTTTTGTCTGGGAGTTTGCATAATCACCTCTTTTTTATTTGATAGTATAAAATATTATCCAACGAAAACAAATTTTATGTGTCAATATTTGATGTCTGAAACATTTTCAACAGTTCTTCATGTCCATCTGCGACCATAAAAAATTTATATATCTAATCAAAAAAGAATGTACTTAAAAGATATTTTTGAAAATCAATCGGATTATTTCAATGAGTTTCTCGAAACAATATCTCCTCCAGTATATCTACAGCATCTTCTATAAAAAAAGGGCATTTTTGTTTGAACGTATCATTTTTTTTCAAAATTTCATGTTCTTCCGGATTTGACAAATCATAGCCCAGAAGTTGTTTGCAAACTACGGAACCATTTTTTTCTTCGAATCTCTTCATGAATTCCCTCGTCAGAGAATAGATGTGCTCTTTTGTCTCAACATCCCCTTCGATGGAGTTACCATACTTTAGTCCCAAAACCATAATTGCACCGGATACTGCCCCGCACACCTCACCTTTTCTCATCCCTCCGCCAAAACCAGCAGCAATTTTCAAAAGAAGATTTTTATCAAGGGAAATTTCCTCCTTAAATGCACTCAAAACTGATTGACTACAATTAAAGCCTTTTTCATAAGTTTTTAGAGCTTCTTTTCTTCTGTTCACATTTTCTCCTTTCAAAGTAATAGTTTTGACAGAACTTTTCTACTTTTCTGAACAAGACAATTTATCTTTCAAGCTACGGTTATTTATGAATTTTTCTGATAAACTCTTCAACTTCCGGAATACCACCCTGAAGGACAATATAACCGTTATAAGGTTCTTTTGGAGTTATCTCATTAGAAATGGGAGTTAACATCAGTTTTCTCACTTCTTCGGGATCAGTGGTTTGACCAAGAACCCATCCCAGCTTTATATAAGCTACTTCGGGAAGCATATTTTCAGCAGGAACTACTCCGAAACTCATAAGGTCTCTGCCCGTATCATAAACAAACATATGAACATATCCCCATAGTGTCTGAACTGTCATATATACGGCAATACCCTTTTTAACAGCTTTCTGAATGGCAGGATATAAAGGCTTA
>JAQVBK010000339.1 GCA_028690365.1 Candidatus Cloacimonadota bacterium | reverse complement strand
GCTGATATTTCGTTGTTTGTGAATAATGAAGTAGTTACACTTCTTAATAAATCTGATGATGAAGTATATAGATTCCTCAACAGAAAAGAGTATCTTGAAAAGCTTCTTACAGATAAAAGAGAAAAAGCCAACGATAAACAGAAAAAAGCAGTGCGTGAAGTAATGAAAGAATTATTTAATCTCACTCCGATGAGTGACGACGATGATTCTATATTAAAAAGTTTTCAGCAATTTACATCTAATTTGAAAAACGATCTGGAAAAGTTAGAAATTCACTATAAGAATGAACCAAGTTATCCAGGTGTTAATGTAATAAAAGAAGGAAAGAATCTGTTGCTTAATGTATTGGCAATTAATTATTCAGCTGAATTCTTTAAAATAGTTGATGAGAAACATGATGATTTTCTGAACTTTGCAGAAGATTTTGAACCAGTGAAAGCATTCTTTAAAGGCGATCAGATTGATATCTGGAATAGATCGATAAGACTGATTAAGATTTATGATGAAAGTAAGACTTTTATAGTAAATGTCGAAATCGAATCAGTTGTAAGCGAAGTAAAGGCAATTATGAAAAAAGCCACACCATATAGTGAAATTAGAAAGATTCCAGAATTATTAGATAGATATACTGATTTATATGGTTCTTTATTATCTGAAATGGAAGTTCCAGTATTGACCTCTATAGATGAAGCAAGAAGCCGTGTAGTAGAAGAGCTTGAAGGAAAAGAATGTAAGGAATCTTTTTATAAGAAATCAATGGATCGATTTAGTGAGATTACTGAGAAGGCAAAGACATGTAATAATGTAGCGGTACTTCAAAATATCAAGGTAGAAGCAGATGCATTAAAGGTAAGAATTCTAAATGAGATAATGACAGAAGAGGCACGAATTCTTGCGTCAAAGCTACCAATTAGTCAGCCTGTTACTAACGATGATCATGTGGCAGAGAATCCTCCTGTTTATCATCAGCCTAAAGTTAAATCTCAGAAAACAGTTAGCATCAAGTCAATTAATTCAGAAGCAACATGGAGAATAGAGACGGAAGAAGATATTGACCGTTATATTGAAAGCTTAAAACATAAGATAAAGCAAAGCATTGCGAAAGATACAATCTTAAATATAGAATTCTAGGGGGATATGATGAATAAGACAGCGATAAAGAATTTTTCAGTATGGGCTAGAAGAAAGCTTATTAGTGATATCACTTATAAAGCGGGTTTGATTGGTGTTAGTGAAAGAGGTGTTTTACAGCCGCTTTCATCTTCAACGAAGGATCTTCAGTTCTTTGATGTTGGAACAGGTAAACCAACTGAAATATTTGGAGATGAAATTAAACAAAGAGATGCATTAGTCAAACGAATCAAAGAAAAAGAGAGTACATCGGACTATAAGACAGCTTTTCAATTTGTGATAGAAGAAGTAGCTTATACATGGTTTAACCGATTGATAGCTATTCGGTTTATGGAGGTAAATGATTATTTGCCTTCCAGAATTCGTGTACTTTCAAGTGAAACACCTGGAAAAACAGAGCCGGATATGGTGACTAAGCCTTTTGAAACAGATATGGAGTACTCGGCTTATGAAAAAGATAAAATCATGCAGCTTAAGGATGAAACCGAGCTTGATGAACTATTCCGTATGTTGTTTATTAAACAGTGCAATAAACTATATGAAGAATTGCCTGAACTTTTTGAGGAAACTTCAGATTATTCTGAATTACTTCTTAATATTGCATTTACTGATGCAGAAGGTATTGTTAGCCACCTTATAAATGATATTGATGAGACGGATTTTGCGGAAGCGGTAGAAATAATTGGATGGATGTATCAGTATTATAACGAAGAAAGAAAAAATGAAGTAATTAATATCTACAAAGGAACCGTAAAAAAAGATGATATCCCGGCAGCTACGCAGTTGTTTACGACAGATTGGGTTGTTCGCTATATGGTGGATAATTCATTAGGTAGGTATTGGATTGAGAGAAATCCAAATAGCAAGTTGCAAGATAAGCTTCAATACTTTGTAACACCTAACAATGATAAAATTGAGTATGTAAATGAAAAAGTTACTCCAGAAGAAATGACGTTCTTCGATCCTTGTATGGGAAGTGGTCATATTCTGGTGTATGCTTTCGATGTACTGATGGAAATAT
>JAQVBK010000338.1 GCA_028690365.1 Candidatus Cloacimonadota bacterium | reverse complement strand
CCTTTGGTGCTTTTTCTTTTTAAATTTTTTCTGATTCATAAAACTTCACTGCATTGATGAAATATGTCCATTGACTTGACATCTTGACTGCATAACCCCAAGGGAATATTCCCTGTTGAAGTCCTACCCTGACAAACTGTTCAGACACATTCATCTTCTGTGCTACTTCTAACACTGAAAGTCTGTTTCCCATTCTTAATCACTCCTTTTTCTTCTGACCCTTAATTTGAAATAATCTGAATCACATCCAAGTGAATTGGAAATCTTATCTAATGTTTCCTGTGTTGGGTTAGTACTTCCATTTAAGGTGTTTCTGATAGTGCCATATGCGACCCCTGCTTTACTTGACAATTTACCGATTGAAAGATTTTTGTTTAGGATTTCATCTTTCAATTTCTTTCTGTCAATTTTGATTCCTTGCTTATAAAAAACCTTGTTCTGTGTCACAAGTGTTGTTTCTATCTTGACTTCCGTCTTTGCAATGTTTTCATCAATGTCAGGAATAATGTGACGAAGAATATTCAAACAATAGGGTCTGTTACCTTCTAAACAACCTGACATTGCTTCAACTGCTCTGATTAAAAGTTCAGGGTTTTGTGTTCCAATCGGTTCTGTCACGGTTACCGTTTGTTGTATCGTTTCTTCTCTCACTTTGAAATATGTATCAATCAATTCCCGTTGCACCTTCCAAGCCAAATCATCCGTGAAGGACTTGGTCAACATTAAGTAACCTGTTTCTGTTATAAGGGTTATCCCCCTATTGTTTGTAGCTAAATTCCGAAATTCGGAACTTAAGATTTCATCCTTTGATAATTGAAAGAAATCCACACAGCTTATAAAACGCTTTCTATTATCTAAGAATCTTTTGTTGGCGGTTCCTATAGGTCTTTGGTGTACAGTATCAATATCCTTGAAAGTTACAACCCTCTTACCTTTGTACTCCTTAACCTGTAATGTGGTTCCTTGAATCATCATTGCTTCATTCATTCTTAATCACTCCTCTCTAGCAGAACTTTAACCGTAACTTTGAAATAATCGGCTACCCTCTGCACTCTTAATCACTTCCTTCAAGGAAATATTCGATTGAAACATTGAAAAATTCTGCAATCTTCAAAAGTTTGTCTGTCTTTGGACAACTCTTTCCCTTTTTCCAGTCAGTGAATGTGGAAGCAGGAATCCCTGTTGCTGTTGACACATCAGAAGGTTTCTTGTTCTCTTTTGTCAAAAGTGCTTCAAACTTTTCATAAATTGGCATTTGGTTCACCCCTTTCTTTTTTAGGAAATCTTAATTTTTGTATTGAAATAAATTGGGAAACCCTTCATAATAGAAATTGTCAGAAACCTATTTGAAAACTTAATCAATATCAAGGCTATAATTATGCCCTTTTATTGGGATTTCCCAACTCATGAATTAAGTATAATTCTGTTTTCCCAATTTGTCAAGCATAAAAATTAAGTTTTCCAAATTTTATGAAAGCAGGTGATTTTTATGTATGAAAGGTATTTGCAACTATTGGAAGAAAGCAATATGAAAAATGCAGATGTTGCAAGGGCAACAAAGATTCACCCATCCACATTTACTGACTGGAAGAAGGGGAAATCATCACCAAAAATTGATAAACTTCAAAGCATTGCAGAATTGTTCAATGTCAACATTGATTGGCTGACAGGTGCATCTGAATCAAAAGAAAGACCAAAAGACATTGAAGATTGGAATGAAAGACTTGGAATCCTGCCAATCTCAAAACAAAGACTGCCACTGTTGGGTGAAATCGCTTGTGGTGAACCAATCTTTGCAAATGAAGAAAGGGAATCCTATATTGAAGCAGGAACAAACATTCAAGCAGACTTTTGTTTGAAGGCAAAAGGTGATTCCATGATAAATGCAAGGATTCATGATGGTGACGTCATATTCATCAGGAAATGGTTGCAAATGGTGATATTGGTGCAGTCATCATTGATGAATCTGCAACATTGAAAAGGGTTTTCTACTATCCTGATGACAAGAAACTTGTCCTGCAAGCAGAAAACCCAAAGTATGAACCTTTGGTGTATATTGGCGAAGAACTTGACCATGTACATATTTTAGGAAAAGCAGTTGCATTTCAAAGTGATGTTATATAGAAAGGAAGGATGAAAAAATGAAGTGTCCCAAATGTGGAAGTGAAAATGTATCAATTGAAATGGTTCAGGTAGGTGGAAAAACCAAGAAGTCAGGTAATGGAATAGGTGGTCATGCTAACAATATGGCAAGGGGAATCACCGCAATGTGTACCCTTGGAATGTCCAATCTTGTATGGAAGAAGTCAAAAGGTGGGGAAAAGACCAAGACAAAGAATGAAAAAGTGTGCCTGTGTCAGAATTGTGGAAACAGTTGGAACTTGTAAAACTTACTTGTACTTGCTTATTTACTACCCTTTTATATTAGATTTGATATAAATTTGAATATATTATATAGTATCTAAAGAAAAATAAAATATAAAAGAATAGCAAATTTTAAGTAGCAAGTAAGAAAGCAAGAACTTCCAGTATTATCAACGGTTTGCAGAGTTTTAAAAGCAAGATTTTGTACTTGTTTCTACTTAAAAGAGAAAAAAAAAGACCACCCTGATTCCAGTCAGGACAGTCTTTTTGGAAGGAATCATTTCAGATTGGAAATCTGATATAATTACCCCTGCAAAGTATATTATATCATCCAAACATCCAATCTGCAATGGGTGTTCTTTTTATACTCAAAATTCAGAAAGGATGGATGATATATGAAATTACCAAATGGATATGGTTCAGTTTATAAGTTATCAGGAAAAAGAAGAAATCCTTGGGTTGCAAGGAAAACAACAGGATGGACATTGAATGTGGAAACAAAGAAGTCCTTCCCTGTATATCAATTTGTTGGGTATTACCCAACACAAAAGGAAGCACTGCAAGCATTGGCAGATTATAACAAAGACCCATATGACCTGTACATTGACAAGATAACCTTTGGGGAATTATATGACAGGTTTTCAGACAAATGGACAAAAAGAAAAACCCCAAGGATTCAATGTCCTTGGGGTCTGTTGCTTGTTTGGAACTATCAAAACGATAGTTCCAAACCTTCATTTTAAAGCATTTTATATTGATTTGTTACTAACCTGATACTAACTGACAGGTATTGACAAATGTTATAAAATCAAATCTTGGAAACAAAATCCAATGAAATCCAACCTGCACCTGACTTCAATCTTCCCCAACCTGCATCTGAACCCTGTCCTGCTTTTTCTTCAACAATGGTGTATGCACCAACAGGAATGC
>JAQVBK010000337.1 GCA_028690365.1 Candidatus Cloacimonadota bacterium | reverse complement strand
CAGGTTCTGGGTATCCAGTTCTTCACGGCTTAGTTCATTGCCTCGGCGTCTGGAAAGGATTAGAAGTTTAACGTGAGAATATTCATTTTTTACTTTTGAAACCGCTTTTATAAGGGAATCTATACCTCTGATGGTAAGGGGAGACCCGAAGTAAAGAATATTAAATGAACTTTCGTCAAGGTCATATTTACTGGTAATTGAATTGTACTCTTCAGATGTTTCAAAATCATATTCATCTATGCCTGCCGGAATGTGAACAACCTTGTTTTGATTCCCACCTATCTCTGTAATTATTTCTTTGTTTTTGCGGCTCATAACAAATATCTTATTGCATTGTGGGGAATTCACAACGTCACGAATAAAAAAAGCCGGCAGGGAAGCGTAAATAATGTGTACTGATAAAAACCTTATATTTTTCAGTATTTCACGAACTCCGATTCTTGCTATATCCGAAAGTTTGTAGATCGGCCCTGTAAATATTCCAATTATGGGGACGTTTATTTGTTTGAATATATTCAAATAGAGATAATCAAGCGCAGTGACTGACCATAAAATTATGTCTGGTTGTTCGGATTTTACAAGAGAAACTAATTCCTTATTCGATTGAAATGGAAACTTCCTGAGTTTGCCTATATGTATTATAGGAATACCGTTGACGTAATGCCTTTCAGAAGAACCATCGGTTATTATCGTTACATCAAAATTCCTTTTTAAAAGGCCACCTGCAATTTCTGAAATATATCTCCAGGGCTGAAGCCGGATATTGTGTTCCCTTAATCCATAACATACTATACAGACCTTCATATTCAACCGGCTCCTTACAGAATAGAATTATAGCAGCGAAGAATTTTGTTAGAAATTGCATCCCATGTAAACTTTTCTTCAATTGTTTTTCTTGCTGCAATTCCAAGTTCTGTTCTAAGGTTTTCGTCATCCAGAAGGGAAGATACTGCTTCAGCCATCTTATCCGGGGATTTTATGGGCACGAGAATTCCATTATTACCTGATTCGATCACATCAAGATTCCCGCTTACTGCAGTTGCAACAACAGGCAGACCACAGGACATTGCTTCAAGCAACGTAGTGGGAAGACCTTCATAGTGAGATGGCAGAACAAATATGGTTGCATTTTGATATAGCTCAATAAGTTTGCTCTTTTCTACATGGCCTAAAAATTCAAACCTGTCTTCAGAACCGGATTCCTGAACAATTTTATTTAGTTTTTCGAATAAAGGCCCTTTGCCTGTAAGCTTGAAATTAATGTCAGGATATCGAGAACAGATATTTACTCCACATTCTATAAAATCGAATAACCCTTTGCGATAGCTCAATCTGCCAGTATATAAAATGTATTTTTCATCGGTATTCCGTTTCAATGGACAAAAAAGATTTTCTTTCACACCATTTCCAATGACTTCTACATCATTAGGATTTAGTCCATATTCACCTAACTCCTGGGATACAGAACTTGCAACGGAGGTGATTTTATCAGAGATCTTAAATAATTTAGATTCGATCAGGCAGCTAATTTTTCCCTGGAGTTTTACTGCCACAGAAAAAGGATTTACTAACTCTACCTTTGCAGTATCCGTTTTCATAGGAGTATGAACTGTTGTTATTGTTGGAAGATTGGTTTTGATTACGGGAGGTAGTGGAGTATGAAAATGTATAATATCGAAATCAGGTTCCTTTGATTTGATCAGCTTTCTTACGAACAGGCCATGTATTTGTACATGAATGGGATAAAGAGGAAAGAATGGAACTCTATATAATCGAATGCCTTCAAAATCTTCCTCTTTAATTTTAGAAGAAGAACCACGGGTAATGATGGTAACTTGATTCCCCTTTCGAATAAATTCCTTTGACATATTGTAAATAAAATTACCAATTCCTTCTTCAGGGGGAAACTTTGCAGATGTAATAACGCAGATTCTCATAAGCATCAGACAGTTTTAAATTAAGATAGAGATAAAATGTATTTTTTCAACTGAGTGGCAAGCTTATCGTCAACAAATTCTTCCACAAAATTGAAATCCAATTTTAAACAATCATCTAGAGCTTCAACATCATAAACAACCGTAACATTTTTATTTTCGGACATCGCTTTTGCAATCTCCAATTGATGATCATTCATATGCTCATTATATTTTTTAAGCCTTGGAACCACTATGACAGGAGTTTTTTCTTTAAGTGCCGTAACGATGGAACCGGCTCCGGCATGACTTACTACAACTCGAGCTTCCCGATTCAATCTCAGGATCTCTTCAAAGCTTTCTACGAAACTGAAGTACTCGGCATTTACAGGCTTATATTTCGTGTTCCCAATTTGCATTATTACTTTTTCATCAATTTTTTCTGCAATCTCATCCATTTTCTTTACTAGCCTATCAAAACCCTGATAATGGCTGCCAACAGTCACAAATATCAAAGCACATTCCCCCAGTACTGGGCTTTTTTCCCAAATTTGGAGAGTATCTGCTTCCACTGGACTAAAAACACATTTGAAACAGGATAGACTATCTTTCCGGTTAAAGAAGGAGCTTCTACTCTACACAGGCTTTCGATGAAAATGGTTTTTATCCGAAGAACTTTTGCGGCATAAAACACAGGGATTGCAATCTCAGAACCGGTTGAAATTATAATATTGGGTTTCTCACGCAGGAGAATACCAAATACCTTTGGAACACTGAGCAAAAACCTGAAGGGATTCATTCCCAGATTTTTCATAGTATACTTTTTGGCGAGTTCACTGGACCTGGCTCCTTCATAGGTTATAAAAAAGACATCATTACCCTCGAATGCATCTATAAGTTGCAGAATTTCAGTAAGATGACCACCATGGGAACAGGTAAGGCAAATCTTCATGTTAAACCAATCCAACATTTTTTTCAAGACAACAGATATCAAAAATATGATAAATAAATCTTAATATCCTCGTGATTCAGACAACAGATATCAAAACTATAGTAAATAAATCTTAATATCCTTATGATTCATTTTGGGTTAAACGATTCTTCGTATTAGCTTTAGATGAAAAGCATAAAATGAATTGAAAACAGCATCAGCAGTTCTATTCATTATCGAGTTATTAATAACCTGTTCAAAGGGAATTTTCCAATCAAGAAGCCTAAAAAATTCCTGGTCTGTGATTCTTTTTTTAGAGAGGGTTTCGTGCCTTTTTGTCAAAATGGCTTTAATGTTCTTTATTATCCAGAAGTAAGCCAGTAATTTACTTATGATATATTTTGGACCATTTAAAACAGCATGCGCAATGGTTATAATTTCAGTCAATACAAGT
>JAQVBK010000061.1 GCA_028690365.1 Candidatus Cloacimonadota bacterium | reverse complement strand
GAAGTTAAAGCCACTAGCACCGAATTGAGGATTACTATCTAAATCTCCGTCATACCACAAATCTGCTCTGCCGGCAAGATGACTGCCCTGGTTGGTTCCTCTATGCCCTTCTGCATCAGCTTCTACTTGCGTCATGCCAAGAGCCATTTCTAACTGCTTTATATATCATCCGATGGTACTCGCCATCCCTCAGGAGCAAGACCTCTCGAATCTACTACTGCATACCAGTTGTATAAACGGCCGTATGTATCTAATTCATTAGACGCATTATTATTATAAACACATTGTGCGCCGGTTGAAAGTCCTGCCCATGCTGAATTACTATGACCCGTAGGAATCAAATCACCATTGCGGTATCTGGTTACTTTCAAATTTTCTGCCATCCAAAGCTGGTTTCCTATTTGTACAGTTCGGTAAACATTACCGTCTATATCGACAACATACATATCTTCTGCGATAACTTTGAAAAAGAAGTTATCACCCTGTACATTGGGAAGTTCGATACCGGCATCCCAGACAATTTGTTTGTCATTTCCGGATAAAACGTCAATACCTACATTACCCGTAACTTGTGTACATGTAAGCGGATAAGTCGATCCGCCATCAGAAGATACCTGAAGAGTAACATACATTTCATCTCCATCTGCATCATTTAGATTGTAAATAATATCAACAAGACGTGAACCATCCTGGCGCTGAACAACCGAAGTGATTTCCACTACAGGCAAAGTGTTTGCCCATAGGAAAGACAATGAAAGAAGAATTGTTAAAATAAGAAAAGTTTTCATGAGTAACTCCTTTAAAGTTTTAGGTAGAATTTTTGTAAATAGTTCTTAGGTCAATAAAAAAACAGCTTTATGGGTAAAAGCTCTGAAATTTGGGACTCAAGCTCAAACAGGACTTGAGTCGTGACGAATCCCGATAAATCGGGATGAGTATGACTCGAGAACTGCATAATCGCAATTAGCGACTCAAACTCGGGGACTCGTTTCAAGTCACTTCTGCTAGGTTAAGCAGGACTTGAGACGTCCCAATTTATCGGGATGACTTGAGAACTGAGTGACTTAAAAAGTATTTGTCGGGTAGAATTGACGCAATTAGCGACTCAAGCTTCCCGATTTATTCCAGATAAATCGGGACTTCAAGTCACTTCTTGCTCCGCTTCAAGTCACTTCTTGCACAACCTTCCGTCAAAGCAATGATTGACACAGTAAATTAATTCTAAAAAAATCCAGAAATACCTACTCACCAAATACTATTCCCGTCATCCCCCCCCCGAAAGCTATCGGAGAAAACCTAAAACTCTCTGTTATAATGATGGAATAGCGGTTTATCTTCGGGAGACAGACACCTTCTGACTAACGTTTGTATTTATCCCTCAATCATCTCCTTCTATTTTCATGTAGCATTTCTTGACAGAAAAAAGGCTGAAAAAAAATCCTATTGGAAAATTATTTATCGTTAGCTAACTAATTGGAAAATAAGCTAAAAGTATAAAGATAACTAAAAAGGAGGAATAATGCCTTACATCTCAAACACTGATGCAGAGCGTAAGCTTATGTTGAAAGAGATTGGAGTCGCAACCTTCGAAGATTTAATTAACAATATCCCACAAAAATTCAGGGATAATGCTGTTTTGAATCTGGAGAAGCCTTTATCGGAAATGGAGATCAACCGACGAATCAGTAAGCTCGCTGCAAAAAACGTATCTACCTGCAAAGCCAATTCATTTTTGGGAGCAGGAGTCTATGACCATTTCATCCCGGCAGCAGTAGATCATATTGTTCTGCGACCGGAGTTTCACACTGCCTATACCCCCTATCAGGCTGAAGTTAGCCAGGGTACACTACAGATGATTTACGAATACCAGACAATGATCTGTGAACTCACGGGAATGGAGATTTCCAATGCCAGCATGTACGATGGAGCATCTGCCAGCGCTGAAGCAATACTGATGGCATCCAGAAAAACTAAAAAATATAAAGCAATTATTGCCAGCACAATTAATCCTGCCTATCTTGAAGTGATAAAAGCTTATGTAGAAGGTGTAGGAATAGAACTGCAAATTATACCTGAAGTCAACGGCACTATTGATATTCCAAAACTGAATGATCTAATTGATGCTGAAACATCCTGTGTACTTATTCAAACTCCCAATTTCTTTGGACATCTCGAAGATGTTCATGAAATAGAAAAAATAGCGCATGCCAACAAAAAGGTGATATTCATTACAGCTGTTGATCCAATTTCTCTTGCTCTGCTCAATGCTCCTTCAGAATACAATGCCGATATTGTAATCGGAGAAGGTCAGGCACTCGGTAATGGTCAATATTTTGGTGGACCGCTCTTTGGTTTCCTTGCCACCAATATGGATCTGGCAAGAATCATGCCGGGCAGAATCTCAGGGGGAACAGTTGATGTTGACGGGAAAAGAGCTTATGCACTGACTCTGCAGGCGAGAGAACAGCATATCAGAAGGGCAAAAGCTACCTCCAATATCTGCTCAAATCAATCACTCTGTACTCTTGCAGCTACCGTATATCTTTCCCTTATGGGCAGAAAAGGTCTGAAAGAGGTAGCAACTCAATCAGCAACAAAAGCTCATTATCTCGCAGATGAAATCTCAAAAATAAACGGTTATTCTTTGTGGAGTAATGCACCCTTCTTTAAAGAATTTGCAATCAGCACACCTGTGAAAGCTTCTGTTATAATTGAGCAATTGAAAGGAAAAAATATCTATCCGGGAGTCGACTTATCAATGTACGGGCATGAAAACAAACTCCTGATAGCAGTTACAGAGAAAAAGACTAAAGCAGATATGGATGAGTTTGTTCAGGCACTCAAGGAGGTTCATAATGGCTAAAACAATTTTCGAAAAACATACACAGGGCAGAAGAGCCGTAATTTTACCTCAAAATGATGTAGATGTAAAAGTTTGCGATATCATTCCGGAAAAATACCTACGTAAACAACCTATCAGAATTCCTGAAGTAAGCGAACTTGATGTAATGAGGCATTTTATCGAATTAAGCAGTTTGAATCACTTCATAGAAAAAGGATTTTATCCTCTCGGATCCTGCACAATGAAATACAATCCCAAAATGAATGAAACTCTGGTCAGAAACACGGGTTTGTCAAATCTGCATCCGCATCAACCGGAAGATACTGTTCAGGGAGCTCTGGAAATTCTTTATGAATTGCAGAATGATCTGGCAGAAATCTCCGGAATGGAAAAGGTTACTTTGCAACCGGTTGCAGGAGCTCACGGCGAATTTACCGGTATTAAAATTGTCCACGCTTATCACAAAGCAAAAGGCAATAATCATAAAAACAAAATAATCCTGCCTGATTCGGCTCACGGAACCAATCCGGCTACAGTTGCACTTAACGGTTATGAAGTCATCGAAATAGCTTCCAACAGTGACGGTAAAGTAGACATCGAAGCATTGCGTAAAGTTTGTGACGATTCCGTTGCCGGCTTCATGCTGACCAACCCAAACACATTGGGAATTTTTGAGTCACAGATTTGTGAAATTGCCGAAATTATCCATTCTGTAGACGGACTGCTTTACATGGATGGAGCAAATTTGAATGCTTTGCTGGGAATTGTTAAACCTGGTAAAATCGGTTTTGACATAATGCATTTCAATCTGCATAAAACTTTCGCAACTCCCCACGGCGGTGGTGGTCCTGGTTCAGGTCCGGTTGGAGTAAGAAAAGACCTGGTCAAATTTCTCCCTGTTCCTATGGTAGAAAAAAAGGATAATACATACTTCCTCGATTATTCTCATAAAGAGACATCAATAGGTAAGATTCATTCATTCTATGGAAATTTTGCTGTAAATGTAAGAGCCTATATCTATATCAAGACATTGGGTGCTGATGGTTTGCGTGGTATATCTGAAAATGCAATTATCAATGCAAATTATCTGCTGCGAAAACTGGAAAAATACTTCTACGTTAAATTCAATCAGAATTGTATGCATGAATTTGTCGCCAGTGGAGAATGGCAGAAAGAGAAATATGGAGTAAAAACTCTGGATATTGCCAAAAGGTTGTTGGATAAAGGATTTCATGCCCCAACTATTTACTTCCCGCTTATCATTCATGAAGCAATGATGATTGAACCGACCGAAACAGAATCAAAAGACACATTAGATGAATTCATCAAAGCAATGATTGAAATCAGTGAAGAAATCGAAAAAGATCCGGAAATATTGAAGAATGCTCCTTGTTGCACTCCGGTAAAAAGAGTGGATGACACCAAGGCAGTCAGAGATCTTGATGTAAAATTCAACATTGCAGAATAGCAAAAAGCCCTCTTCGGAGGGCTTTTTTTAATCGATTTACATTTACCTTAGATTAAATATTCTTTTCTTTGTCACAATCAACACAATCATCAAAACGTTTATGTTCTTTGAATCTGGTCATGTGTAATCTGCCAAACAGAGAATCGACCAGTGAATAAATAACCGGAATCACGAACAAAGTTAGTACAGTTGCAAAAGCCAGACCAAAAGCAATACTCACCGCCATAGGACGCCAATCGGCTATTATACTGGAGCGAGAAAGAATTATCGGCATAAACCCGGCAATAGTAGTTACCGTAGTCATCAAAATAGGTCTGAGTCTGATTGCACCGGCATTTATGAGTGAATTCCAGCGGTCAGTACCGTTAGCACGCTCCCGATTGACAAAATCCACCAGAACAAGAGCATCGTTGACCACAACTCCCACCAGAGCCACAACAGATATCATTGTGTTCATGGAAAACGGCAATCTGGTTACAAGCAATCCGAAGATAACTCCTATGAAAGCGAAGGGGATTGTTGCCATGACTATGAATGGTTGCACATAAGATCTGAACTGAGTGGCAAGAATAGTATAAACCAGCAAAAGAGCGATTAGAAGAGCCATGTATAAAGAACGGTTAGTTTTCTTTTGTTCCTCTGCTGCACCACCGTATTCTATTTGATATCCGGGGAATCTCTCAGAAAAATTCTCCAAAACTCCTCTCTCTCCGGTTACCGGATTACCCTTAAGATATCTGGTCACCTCATCGGAAGTTCTCACTTTCTTCACTCCGTTTTCCTCATAAGTAGTAACAGAACCGTTAATCGTTATAAGGCGTTTCCTGTCTCTATGTTGAATGCTAGCAAAACCTGTAGTAATCTCAAAATCGGCAATATCTTTCAATTGAATCACATCACCGCTGTTTGTCCGTAATGGAAGGTACTGCAAATCATCCAGAGAATTGACCTGTTCATCGTTCACTCTAAGAATTATATCATATTCTTCCATGCCCGTTCCTCTGTATTGAGAAACATTTCTGCCATAGGATGAAGTTCCTACCAGAGAGATAATTTTCTGAACATTGATACCATACAGTGCCAATTTGTCGTGTTTCGGCAAGATTCTTAATTCTCTTTTCCCTTCGCTGAAACTAGTTTCCAAATCTGTAGTTCCCGGTAGTCGCTGTAATTCTTCAATTACGTATTTTCCAATTTCCTCCAGTCTGCTCAAGTTTTCACCTTTGATTCGCAGTTCAATATCATTTCCGGTAGGTGCACCGCCCATGCGCCCCTCAACAAACCTGAATGTGTATAATCCATCTAGTTTTACAAGATATTTTCTGATACTGTTTTTGATTTCATCATGGGTAAATTTCATGTCATCCAGTTCAACCAGATCAATTCGAATATTGGCGTTTCTCGTGTCTACGTTATCACTGTTACCTTCTCTATATTTACCAATCGTGGTAATTACTGCATCAATATCTTCCTTCTCTCTTATAGAAAAGATGTGTTTCTCAATTTTTTTCGCCAGTTCGTCAGTTTTTTCAAGAGGTGTTCCTATGGGAGCTTGTAAATTTAATACAATTACCTTTCTCATGGGACGAGGAAAGAACTCAAACTTAACCATTCCGGTAAAAATTGCAGCTACTGCCAGAATTAATGCAGCAATAATGATCATCATCGTGATGAATCTGTGCTTTAGTGCCAGTTTTATATTTTTTCTATAATAACTTACCAGCCAATCATGAAGCTTGTGTTTCTTTTCCGGATTGTAAGGCTTGTTACCACTTAAATCTGCCACATGAGATGGCAATATTACCAAGCTTTCGAACAACGATGCCAACAAAGCAACCGAAACTACCAATGGAAAAACTCTCATAAATTTTCCCATAGTTCCTTCCATAGTTAACATAGGAGCAAAAGCTGCGATAGTAGTTGTAACCGCTGCAATTACAGGCCAGGTTATTTCCTTGGTTCCCATAATTGCCGCATCTCTGATATTATGTCCCATCTCATGATAACGGTGAATATTTTCTAAAACAATAATTGCATCATCAACTATCATACCCAAGACCAGAATCAATCCAAAGAGACTCAGATTATTTATGGTAACATCGAGATGCTGCATTAGAAAGAAAGTCAACAGGAAGCTGAAGGGAATACCCCAGGCTGCAAAGAGAGCATTTTTCCATCCGATAAAAATCCAGAGAACTATGAAAACCAAAATAATCCCCATTAATGCATTACTGCCAAGATTATTAATGCTGTTATTTACTCTGATAGAGCCGTCATTTCTTACTGATACTTTTAGTCCCGAAACTCTCTCGGCAAATTCTGCACTTTTTTCTCGAACATCTTTCATTACAGCTATAATATTGCCGTCAGCTTTTTTGAATACATCAAGAGTAACAGCTTTTTCTCCATTCAATTTACTGATAGTAACAGCTTCTTCCAAAGTATCTCTGACCACAGCTACATCACCTAAAGATATTGCTCTTCCCTGATTATCCATTCTGACATAAAGATCATTTATCTCTTCCAGGGTTTCAAATTCGCCCACAGTTCTGATGAGAAGTTCCGCATATCCAACCTTGATAGATCCTCCGGGAGCATTTAAATTTCTCATATTAATCGCTGAAGCAATATCTTCCAGAGCAATATTGTATTGGCTTAATTTACGGATGTTTGCTTCTATCCAGATTTGTCTTTCTCTGGTTCCGGCAATTTCTACTTTAGAAACATAGTCCAAGTCCAGCAGCTCATCTTTCATTTCATCAGCCAGTTGTCTCAAAGCATTGTCACTAAAATCACCGCCCAGAGCAATAGTACAGATTTCGTTAACTTCTCTCATATTTAATCTGAGGATAACAGGAGACAAAGCATCTTCCGGAAGATCTTTTACCTTATCCATCTCAGTGTTGATGTCTGCCCAGGCTTTCTCTATATCGGCATCAGGCAACATGGAGATATAAATCGTAGCCCTACCTTCAACGGCAGTAGCTGTCATGTAGTCAATATTCTGAACATCTGAAATTTCATCTTCAATTTTCTTTATGATAGATTTTTCAATTTCCAGCGGCGATACCCCCCTGTAAGCAACAGTTATAATAAAAGATCCAAAATCTACTGCCGGCATCTCCTCCTTTGGAATCTCAATCATTGTATATATTCCCAGCATAAAGATTACAATCATAATCATATTTATCAGGACACTGTTTTTAACCGAAAATTCTGCTAATGACATAAGCGCTCCAGTTCTTCTGTTATCTTTGTTTTCAATCTAAGTTATTCTTTGAAACCGGTTTTTGCATCCACAGACAATCCGTTATCCAGATTGTCGATTCCATCTATAACCAGTCTGTCTCCCACTTCAATTCCTGACAAAATAATGACATTCTGACCTACTTTTTCTCCCAAAGACACAGTTCTGATCTCAGCCTTGTTTTTATCGTTCACGACAAAGACAAACCACTCATCATATTTCTTGCGTATGTTCTGCATAGAGATATAGATAACATCGGTATATGTTTCAGAAAGAATTTTACCCTCAACAACCATTCCCGGTAACAGTGACAAAGATTCATTTTTTACTACAATCTCAACAGGGTAATTGCCTGTATTGCTGGATGGTTTTATCCCATAAGCAGAAATTTTGCCCTGAAAAGTTTGCCCGTCATATTCCACAACAACAGCATCTCCTTTGTTAATGAATGGGATGTCACTTTCTCCCACACCTGATTTGATAATGAGGTTGCTGGAATTTACAATATTGGCAACTATTTTGCCGTTAGTTACCAATTCTCCCAATTTAAGATTAAGTTCAGTAATATATCCTGAAACCGGAGCAACAAATTCAGAGTTTTCCAGATTTTTTCGGGCAAGTTCCTGATTAGCTTTGGCTCCGTTAAGCTGTGCCAGACTGTTTTTCAGATTGCTTTTCATTTGCAGATATTCAGTTTGAGAGATTTTTTTATCGTTGTAAAGTTGCTCACTTGTCTGCATTGATAATTCTGCATTCTCATATGCAGCCTCTGCCGAAAGCAGAAAAGCTTCAGCCTGAGCCAACTTATTCTGATACTCATAGTTGTTGATTCTTGCTATTGATTCACCCTGGTTTACCCACTCACCCAAAGATTTATTAATACTAACTGTCCTACCGCTTATCTCTGCAGCAATTGCTACATCTGTTTCACCTTCCAGCCTACCCACTATTTTTATAAATCTTTGCAGATTACCGGGAGATACTGTCATTGTCAGAACCGAAACTTTGTTTTCAGGTCTTGCAGCTCTTCCGCTATCGGCAGCAGATTTTGAACAGGAAAATACTAACACAGCAATTGCCATTACAGCCGCTATTCTCTTAAATATTACCATTATACCTCCCATTTATTTTGAAAGAATGTCAGCTAATTGTATATCATCGGTATATCCCAATTGCTGCATCAGAGCTGATTTAGCTCTGAGAAAATTGTAAAAACTTGTTGTAAATTGATTTCTGGCTGAAATTAACGTAACTTCAACATTAAGGAGATCATTAGCTGTAACCATGCCGGTATTAAATTTGACCTGAGTTTGTTGATAAGTTTCCTCCGCAAATTCCAGTGCTAACGCTGCTGATTCCATCATTTTTGCAGAGGTTATCAGGGTAAGAAAATTCTTTTTAATGGAAAGAAGAATGTTATCAGATGTTGATTTGTGTTGATACTCTGTCTTTTTTACCACCTGATGAGCCTTACCTACCGAAAGGGCTTTATCTGCCAGAGGAAAAATCGGCATTGAAAAATTTAATGAAATTCCCTCGTTCTGATTATCAGACTGTAAATCATAATAATTCCATCTTTTAGAATAGGAAAGCGATACAGTTGGCAGAAATTCCCCTACAGAAATTTTCTTCGAGTTAACGCTATTTCTTCTGTTCAAATCAGATATTTTTAGTGATGAATTGTTTTCCGTTGCTTCTTCAGACAGTAACCTAATTAATCTGTCAGTATCGGAATCATCAATTCCCTGCAGAAAATCAGTAAGTTCCTTATATTGATCAGGTTCAATTTCACTGATGCCGTTTTCAATTGAGGTTTGAAGATAATTCTCCAGCTCATTCAGAGCAGTGTTGTAAGCAGTCTCTCTTTGAAGAACTGACACCTGTTTTGAAGCAAGTTCTGATTTAAATCTGAGTAATTCCGTATTGGAAATTGTACCTGTACTGAAACGAAGTTCTGCACTCTGGAGATTAGTTTCAGTAGACTTCAAGTCTTTTTGAGAACTTTCCAAAGCATCCTGAGCTTCAAGAACAGCAAAGAATCGTGTTTCCACTCCGGACAATGTGGTCTGTATTTGCAGATTAAATGTTTCCCTGGCAATCGATTCATTATTTCTCTTGGTCTTATGCCCATACCAGATTTTCCCTCCCATAAAAACGGGCTGGCTAATGGAAAGAGAATAGCTACCTGCATATTCTTCAAATTCGAAAAATTTTCTGCTTTCCTGGTAACTACCACTGAGAGTTGAGCTGGGAATAAAGGTCAGATAAGAACTATATTTATCCAGAATTGCACTCTTTAGGGATGATTCTACTGATAGTAGTTCGGGATTATTCTGTAAGGCAATTTGCTTTGCCTCCTGTAGTGATAATTCTGCATTCAGTGTTAAAATTACCATCAGTAATAATGTAATAAAAATGATTTTCATAAAAACTCCTGCATTTTTTATTCAACAAATTGCCTTTTACAGGGAAACAATTGTTTATTTCCTGACATTATAAACTTATGAATTCTGCGGAAGATTTATACAAAACTGAAGAATAGACTTGTCATTGACTCATCATTTCATATTTTTCTCGTAGAATTCTTTATTCATTTATTTTCACGGTTCTAACTAATGCTTATGAAACCATCTCATAACACACCTATTACACAATTTTGGAAGTTGATATCATTGCCTCCAACAGAAATTATGAGAATAATACCTTATCCTTTGATATATTTTGATTACTGAACAAGTTTTTTTTCAGCTTCAATGATAGAGAAAAGAATAAATTTTATGAATGAAACTGCAATCTTTTTCTTTAATTAAAACAATCTTAAATTGTCAGACAATAATTTTAAAACGATGTTTAAAAATGCTTAGAGTAGAATTGTAGCTGAGTATTACAGATTCTTAAGACAAAAACTAAATTAAATACACTAAAGATTTATTAATAAAAGTTAAATGTTAAAACTACTTTTTTATCTTCAAACTTCATGTGCAAGTTCTTCTTTTTTTCTTTATAGTTGTGCAAATTGGCATCTACAAATGCATCAAGTAAAGAAATAAACGTAGTTGTCCCAATCCACCAGTAATCATTCTGAAGTTTGCTGTAATACTTATTATATTGATCAACATTGTAGTTGTAATCGCCCGAGAGATTCTCAACTTTATCCCAATAGTGGTTCGCTCTGTTGTTGTGATAAATAGCACTCCCAATCAGAAAAGATCCTGTCCCGAAAACTATTCCGGCTTTTATATATTTCTCATTGTAGAATTGACCTCCACCCGGAACTAATAAAGACAAAGCTGAGGCCAAATATGGTTTCTTCTCCGTTTCGAATCCCGAAAGATAATTAAACGACAACAGAGCCATTATTATCATTAAAGCAAACTTCTTCATTTTCTTAAATATCTCTCTTTTTCACTGTAGATACATCCGCAGTACTGTTGTCTGTACATCTCTTTTTCTTTTGATTTCTGTATACCCTCTTTCCAGAGAAACCTGAAATCTTCATAATAAAACTTAGTACCTGTTTCTTTAGCTACGGATTCCGCAATTTGTTTTATCATTTCATGTTTTTGAAATTTACTATAGAGAAGTGTAGAAGTAAAAAAATCAAAATTCCCTTTTTTAGCAATTCCGGCAGTCATCCTGAGCCTGTCATAATAACAAAAAGCACATCTACTTTCCTCTCTGAAAGCTGCTTTACGTAAAAATTCCTCCAAATTATACTCATCTTTCCAGATCATTTGAATGTTTTCACTTTCTACAAAATCTTTCAGGGTGTCTTTTCTCTTCTCATATTCTGTATATGGATGAATATTGTGGTTGAACCATAAGCCCCAAATATCCATTTCATCTTGCTCTTTTAGTTGATAATAAGGTGCGATGAAACATGGCGCACAACAAATATGGAAAAGAATCTTTGGCATATTACTTCCTTCCTCAAAACTTGATATTCCACTTTAGCTAACTAATTCTCATTGTTACTTTCAAATGATGATTTATCTCTTCATTTACCTGACAAACTTATGGTAATTTTTTTTTATCGCTTTTTTTTGCAAGTTTTTTCGTATTATGCGTTATACTTCAGCAATGATTACAAAAAAATATCGGAGAAGTAGTTATGAAAATTTCCAATACTGCACAATATACTTCATCATATCAGGAAATGCAATGCGTTAGAAACTATGAAACTGATCACAAAGGAAATATTCGTCTGGTGAGTATTCTCAATTATCTGCAGGAAACAGCTTCAAATCACGCAGAAGAAATAGGTTGGGGGTTTTCTCGGTTGGAAGAAAAAGGATTGTTCTGGGTTTTGTCGAGAATGCAAATTGAAATAATCAGATATCCGCATTGGAGAGAAAAACTGACTGTCAAGACCTGGCCCAGTGGAGTTGAAAAATTCTACGCCCTCAGAGAATTCCTAATTACTGATGAAACCGGTGAAATATTAGTTAAAGCAAGTTCTGCCTGGTTGATTATTTCCAGAGAAGGAAACCGCATTCAAAGACCACAGAGAGTTTTTGATGAATTTTCAGAAATTGATAATAGTAAAGCACTTCAGATAAATCTTGAGAAGATGATTGCTGAGTCAGATTTTGATATTGAAGCTTTTGTAACCGCCAAATATAGCGATCTTGACATCAATAACCATGTCAATAACTCCCGTTATGCTGAATGGATTATGAATAGTTATAGTTATGATTTTCTTAGCAGAAACTCAGTAAAATCGGTTTTGATAAATTACTCTGGTCAAGCAAAAGCAGATGAAGACTTTCGGATTACGATATCAACAGATAAAACTAAACCTGATGAACACAGTATTGAAATCTGCAATACTCAGGAGAATAAGAGCATCCTCATAGCTAAGTTTTCATGGATACAGACTGATTAAAAAATAAGTGTTTACTGTAGTTTACGAAAAAATCGTTGACTGAAAACCCTTCAAATTTGAGCAGTCTCTTTTATAATTTATAAATTATTTATGCTTTTTTTGCAGAGACTTAACTATAGTTCACACAATCGGATACAGATTCCGGGGAGGAAAAATGACTGATTCCCGAAAAAAGGGATTCCTGCTTATTTGTTTAATGATGTTATTTGGTTTTTTGTATAGTGCTGATAATATAATTTTGGAAATCAAAGTTCAGGGCAATAATACAATCACTACGGAGATGATTCGTTCCGTAATAAATTTTGAGGTAGGTGATTTTTTAGCTCCAAACAAAATTTCTGACTCTATAAAATCGCTTTATAAATTGGGAGCATTTAAAGATGTATCTGTAGACGCAATCCCCCGTGGAGCCGGCTTATCAATAATTATTAATGTTGTAGAAAACCCAATTGTGGATAAAGTAGAAATTACCGGAAACAAAAAAATCAAAGACAAGGCCATCAAGGATATAATTCCGATAAAATCGGGAATCTATTTTGCCCCTTTTCTCGAAAGTGAAACCACCAAAAAAATAGTAGAAGAATATCGGAAAAAATCACATAATTTTGCTACCGTTGATTATAAAACAGAATTTACCGAAGATAAAGTAAATATCACTGTTAAAGTAACTGAAGGAGAAAAAATTGCCATCAAAAAAATTACTTTCAACGGTAATATAGAAATCCCTTCTAAGACACTTCTAAGAAAAATCAAAACCAAAAAAGCCAGTATACTCAGAAGCGGTAAGTTTGAGAGCGAAAAATTTGAAGAAGACTTTGAAAGACTGATAAAATATTATAATAAAATCGGTTTCATTGATGCCCGAATTATTTCCCACGAAGTTAATACTAAAGGGAAAGACATGTTTATTGATATTTATCTATACGAAGGGACCCGCTATCATTTCGGCAATGTAGAGGTAAGTGGAAACACCAAGTTCACCAGAGACGCAATTATCAGTAAATTCAAGTTTAAAGACAACGAAATTTTTAATCTGGAAAAATTCAATCGTCAATTATCAGATGTTAGTTCCCTTTATTATGAAGAAGGTTACATATATGCTCAATTCGATCAGGAATTACGCAAGTCTGACGATATTATAGATATTTTTTTGACAATTGAAGAAGGCGTTAGAGCAAAAGTCAGAGAAATCCATATTGCTGGTAATAGAAAAACTAAAGAAAAAATAATCAGACGAAAACTGGCTATTGCTCCCGGTGATTACTTTAAGCAATCAGGAATAATTCAAACCCAGCGTAATATATACAACATGGGGTTCTTTGAACCAGACATGAAACTCGATTTCCCTGCAATCAACAAAAACGGCGATATTGATGTACGAATTGATCTTATAGATAAAACTTCAGGAACAGCGAATGCAGGCGTAGGCTACAATAAAAGTGATAATTTTGTTGGCACACTCTCACTCAGCCACAACAATTTGCTTGGTAATGCCTGGTCGACCAGCCTTAACTGGGAATTCGGTGGTAAAACACAAAACGTAGAATTAGGATTCACAAACCCCTACTTATGGGACAGCAATACCCTCGCAGGATTCAATATATATCATACAAAACGGGTTTACTCTACATTTGACTATCAGATTTACACTAACGGAGCATCTCTTCGAATTGGCAGACCAATTGATTTTATTAATTTTGGCAACATTGTAGGGCAATATTCGCTATTTGCTAAAAAATATGAAGTAACCAGTTGGAATGATGAAATAAGCGATAATTTAGCAAGACTGGACAGTCTGAAATGGCAGTATAATAGTGCTTATTCAATTACCATCTCCAGAGACAGCAGAGATAATGTATTCTTCCCATCTTCAGGATCTCAGATTCTTCTCTATTCAGAACTTGCCGGTGGTCCTTTTGGTGGAGATTTTGATTACTTCAAGCAAATAGCTCAGGTAAGTTGGTATACAAAAACTTTCTGGAAACTCGTACTTAAAACTAAATGGCGTTTTGGTTATGTAAAAGCTTATGGAGATACTAAAGAAGTGCCTCCTGATGAGACTTTTATTCTCGGTGGAACCGGTCCGGATGGAATTCGTGGTTATGCCGACAGATCGATAGGCCCGGGAGATAGTCCAACCAGTATCGGCGGAACCAGATCAATTATTTTCTCCACTGAGTACGCTATGCCGCTGGTAGGTGACCAGATTATTGCTCTGTTGTTCTTCGATGCCGGAAACTGCTATAATAAATTAGAATATTTCAACTTCTGGAAAATGAAAAAAGGTGGTGGAACCGGTCTGCGAATCAGAAGTCCGCTGGGTATAATCGGCTTTGATTACGCCTATAATTTCGATAGAGACAGGTGGGAACCCCATTTCCAGTTTGGAACATCATTTTAATATCTTAATAGAGGCAGGAATAATTCCTGCCTTTTTCTTTACTGCTCTTCTTGTGTGATTCTCTTGCTGTTACTAATTCTTTGCTTTGTAAAGTTTAGTTTTTTGCAATTGGTAAAAATGTATTAAACCCTAACTTGGCAAAAATACCCCTTTTTAAACTAAATAAAAGTTTGCGAAATATGGAGAAATGAAATGATCAATGGTAAATTTTACAAGTACAGAGTTGAATATAAATACAATCCCGAGCAATAGAGTCGGAAAAAATATTGAAGCACTGCCTAGGTTTGGAACGCTTACGCTAGTTAATTGTTTACCCAAAGACTATACAGCAAAAGAACTTTATGAGATTTACAAGCAAAGAAACGAGATGGAAGGATGGCTAATGGCAAATTTTCTGACGATGATTGCCTATTTCCCATCCTCCTCTGATAAGAGCATATAAGTATAAAATACAAGTAATTATCTGAAATTACTTATCCTTTGAGTTTATTAGAAATCTCACTGTGATAAAGCTGACCTGAGAATCCGGAAGCCTAGGTTGTTGTAGATATCCT
>JAQVBK010000336.1 GCA_028690365.1 Candidatus Cloacimonadota bacterium | reverse complement strand
TCAGCCTCAGTCTTGTGATAACTCAGATAATCATCATACAGATTTTCAAATCTTCTGATGATGGAAGTTCCCGCATTTTTTTTGTTTATCTCATTAAGAAATTGTTTCAGAACTTCTCCACTGGCAGAGAACTCCTGATTTCTAAGAGATGAAAAGCCGATAACATCAAAGTATTTTATTTCATTTTTTTCCAGATTTGCTTTTGCGCTCTTGATAACCTGATTGATAAGTTCCGGTGTTTTCTTATCAGCTTTGTTAAAAATGAATAGAATAGGTTCATCAAACTGAAGAGATTCGATGAATCTTATATCTTCTTCAGGGACAGTGCCGTTTTGGATATCCATCAGCCAGATCAGGTAATCAGCAGTTCGCAGATGCTCACGGGCAATGTTTTCATCGGTATTGTCAGTTCTGCTTTTTATCGAATCAGCCTTACTGTAACCAGGAGTATCAAGTAGTGAAATATTCTCCCACTCAAATAATCCTCTTTCCACTATTATCATTTTCAGAATATGGCTGAAAGAGAGGTTATAGGTGGCTTTAAACGCATGTGAAATTGCGTGCAAAGCTTCTAAATCAATTTCGATCTTACTTTGATAATTATTAAGGGCAAAGAAACTGTCTGTTTTGCCGGATACTATGTGAGTTGGAATGGAAGTTGTTGCCAAAGTATCTGTAGGCAGAAGGTCTTTTGCATTGAGAATACAATTTAGAAACTTTGATTTACCGGAACTGAACTGACCCCCTACAGCAACAGTAAATTTGTTTTCCAACTCAGGAAAATTGACAATTTCTATCAAATCGGCAAAGGCTTTTTGCAAATTGGAGTATGTTTCTGCGCTGCCCGGACATTTATCCTTTTGAGAAAGAAGGAGGAATTCTTCTTCTATCATAACTTCAAGTTCTCTCAGCAAACTCTCGATTTTGCTGTCAAAGCTGTTTGCCGAGACCAGTTTAGCGAGAAGTTCAATTCCTTCTTCTTTGTTTTCCAGATATCTGTTACCTGATTTTGTCTTAGCTGAAGAATTTTTTGTAAAGTCGCTCAAGTCTCCCATTAACTACTCCGAGTATACTTCTGATATTTTTGTTAAAGCTTCATGCCATAGGGTTCTATTTGCTTCAAAATCAGCAATGGATTTTTCTTTCTCAGCTCTTAACTCGTTTAGATTTAGTAATTTTTCTTTCTCCAAATCATCGAATCTTTTTTGATATTCAGCTCTTATGTTTTCATAAATTTCAGTAGCCTGTTTTTTTACAAGATCAACTGTATTCTGAATTGACTGAGGAATTATCTCATTCTGGATACGATTTTCGATGTTCTTCTTTTCTGCCATTCCCAGGAATAATTCAGAGATTAATTCGCCAACCACTACTCCGATCAGAATTCCAACAGGTCCGGCTAACGCTCCAATAAATCCGCCTGCTGAAGCAAATCCTGCTTTTGTAGCAAGCGAAGCAGCTTTTGATATGGTTGAGGTAACCAGTGGTTTAGCAATTTGATTGGCAGCTATTTTTACAGCCATTTCCTGAGACTGCTTGAGATGAAAACCATTTTCACCTGATACATTGACAGAAAGAAGTACGTTCATTCTGCTATCAATTGAGTCTCTGACTGAACCGAGTTTTTTAGCCAATTTTGTTTCTGCCTGCTGAATAGCGGTTTTAAAACCACTTATTATAATAGGTCGGATAATATTCTCAATTTGATTTTCAATAGTTCCGCTTTTTAGTGCGTTTGCAAGTTGACCCGAGTTAGAACGTATTGCTGAAGTTGTTTTACCAATAATGTCAGAAACAGCATTTTCTGTAACATCAATCTGAATCTCTGAGAGCTTTGTATCAAACTTTCCTCTTTCATTATCAATTACTTTTTCAATCTCTTTTATGGTATCATCAATCTGCTCTGCAGTAAGATTGCTTCCTTTCAGCTTATTGCTAATGAAATCAGTAGCATCTCTGAATAAACAATCCAGTTCGTTCTGAAACTGAGCTAAAAATATGGTTTCCTGATTTTCAATGATTATTTCTAAGCTTTTCTCAAAGTCAGCGATGTCATTCCCAAGTTTTGAGGCTTCAGTTGTACCTACAAAAATTTCTTTTTTGTATCTATCTTTTAAAAATGATGCCAATTTATCCTGTGTTTCATTTAAGTTGGGAGTACTGTTCTTTCTGGTCAATATGAAGGAAAAGTTATCATAATCGTAATTTGCAAACTCGCTGATTTGGTTCAAAAGTCTATCATTAAAAGCATCAAGCGGAGTGGCAACAGCAATGAAATAATGACCGTTGACAATATAATTTGCAACTGCTTTTGTATGTCTGTAGTTATTTGAATCTATGCCGGGCATATCTACCAGCACAATTTGGGGTATTTGCTGAAGTTTTTTGTTGTTGATATAAATCTCAATTAGCTTGATTTTATCAATTTCCTTTTCCAGAGAATTCAGAGATTTAATTTCTCTTTCTTGTATTGAGTTGTCTTCAAAATGAATCAGTAATTTTTCTTTCTCCGCAAATTTTAACTCGGTAGCTACTGCAGTTGTCGGAGAATCGCTCCACTCAAGGATATTTCTTTCCAAAAAAGTATTCAGAAGCCGTGATTTCCCAGCGCTGAACCTACCTATCAATGGGACTTTTATAATAAAATCTGTTATTTTGGTTTCGAGCTGTTCTGCCTTTTCAATGAACATATCCGCACTATTGTATTCTCTTAAGATTTTTTTGAATTTATCAATTTTCTGTAAGTAACTATTCTTTATTTGCATTTTTTTCTCCTTTTTTCTATCGTATTTCCCCCAAAGCCTCCATAAAAATTTTGCTTTTTAAGTCCAGCAAAAATTGATAATCTCCATTCAGAAATTTTTACAACTCCAACCTCTGAAATATCTCTGTCAGCTCATCGAATTGTTCATTCAGTTCAGCGTAGCTGCCGGAGAATTCATCTAAGTTGTCAATTTGGAGTTGCAGGTCATCAATCTGTTTCTGGAGGAGTTCACGGGTGGTTTCGTCTTCCACAATTTCCATTGCTTCTTCAAGTTTCTCAATTTTCTCTTCGAGGTCTTCTTTCAGATCTTCCTCTTCTTCTTCCGGGTCTAACTGCTGATATTCAGAGTATAAATCTTCAATATCACTGACCAGTTCCTCGGCTCTATCTTTGAGAACTTCTAATTTTTCTGCTATTTCTTTTAATGCTGCGCTCATTTTTCCTCCTTGTGTTTTATGTTACCTATCTTTCTTACGGGCTAAAGCCCTAACGGACAAAGAATTTTCCTCTCTGCCACTATCCCCAACTTAAGTTGG
>JAQVBK010000060.1 GCA_028690365.1 Candidatus Cloacimonadota bacterium | reverse complement strand
CGGCTCTAATCGTAGCACAGGAACAGAAATAAGCTTCTATTTAAAAAATGACTCTTTTTCTGAAATCAATGTTTACAATACAAAAGGTCAGAAAGTGAGAACTGTTTTCAAGGGAGATAGGGAAAAAGGATTAAACACAATAAACTGGAACGGCAGGGACGACAATAACAGAGCCGTTTCTTCCGGAGTCTATCTCTATCAACTCAAAGCTGAAGGTAAAATTCTAACTGGGAAAGCACTACTGCTTAAATAAATATCACAAGATCAAACAAGTCATTGTCATGATGACTTGTTTGTTCATTTTTTATTCGCTACATTAAAGGAACTATATGTTTACAGAAATCATTATAAATGTAAATGCTATCGAGAAAAGGGTAGCAATACTTGAGGATCACAGACTTGTTGAACTCTTTGTAGAGAAAGATGAAAGAAAAAATATCGTTGGAAACATCTACAAAGGAATAGTCAAAAATGTCTTACCCGGAATGGGTGCTGCATTTATTGATATTGGCGAAGATAGAACTTCATTTCTTCACTACTCTGACATCGCAACAGATTATCTGGAAGATTTTGATGAAGACAATTTGCCTATTATCAATAAAGGTGGAGATTCCTCAAAGATTGGAGACTACATAAAAGAAGGACAGGAGATAATAGTCAGAGTTTTGAAAAACCCTATTGGGAAGAAAGGTGCTAGAGTATCAGGACATCTTTCCATACCGGGTAAATTCATTGTTTTTGTCCCAAACAATCATAGAATTGCTATCAGCAGAAAGATCAACAACATAGAAGAGAAACATCGAATTAAATCTATACTAAACAGCGTTAAAGATCCCAATATCGGATTAATTGTCAGAACTGATGCTGTTGGAAACACTAATGAAGAGTTTGTACAGGAATATAACGGTCTATATAAAACCTGGAGATTAATCGAAAAACAGATAAAATTCGCCAAAGCTCCCTGTTGTATATTCGATGACAATGATTTGGCTAATACTCTCACCAGAGATCTTTTCAGTTCTAAAGTTGATCGTCTAATTGTAGATAACAAAGCATTCAAAAATAAGCTTATTTCTCTTCTGCAACTCGTTTCTCCCGAATTATCAGAACGAGTAGAGTTGTATCAGGAAGACTCCCCCATCTTCGATGCTTATGGAATTGAAAAAGAAATAGCTAAAATATTCCATTCACGCATTCCGTTACCAAGTGGAGGTTACTTAATCATTGAGCAAACTGAAGCTTTGGTAGCAATTGATGTTAATACCGGCAGTTTTATTGGCAATAAAAACTATGAAGAAACAATCAAAAAAACCAATATTGAAGCAGCTGTAGAAATTTCCAGACAGATAAGACTGAGAGACTTAAGCGGAATAGTGGTTGTGGATTTCATCGACATGAATTCAGAAAACAACAAGGATGAAGTCATTAATACACTGAGATCTAATCTGCGCCGAGACAGAGCGAAAAATAAAATCTATCCTTTCAGTCAACTTGGATTAGTTGAGATCTCAAGAAAAAAAACCAAAACAAGCGTTGTGAACACTTTTTCTTCTAAATGTCCTTATTGCAATGGTTCAGGACGAATTCTATCCAGAGAATCTACCATCATGCATCTTTTCCGATGGTTACAAAGATCTCAATATTTCATTGGAAATGAGTATCTAAAGATATATCTGCACCCTGAAATAATTAAATACATCAATGAAAATTCCAATATAGTTAAAAAAATTCCTTCTAAAGCTGAGTTATTACCTGATGAACTTATTCATCAAGATTCTTTCAGAGTAGTTTTAAAAGATGGAAACATAGATGTCACATCAAAGTTTGAAAAGGCATATAATTAGGAGAATCAATGCTTAAGTCAATGAAGAGTTATAAAGGAAGCGCTTTCCCCTTCTTTCTTGAATTATTCAGATTTCTTTTACTATTCGCAGCTGTTTTATGTTTGCTTTTTTTTGGCAGTTTTGCTGCCAGAATTTTTTATCTCAGCATCGGAATAACTCTGGTTATAGCTGCTGCACTAATTCTATTCATAAGTAAAACAAACCGCCTTACATTTGATTTCGACAATAATCTGCTTTTGCATCTGAACAACAGATTCAATTTCGAAAAAATTAAAACAGTGTATTTATACCATTCAGGAAAATACTATGATATTTATCTGGCTCAAAAATTTGGAAAACTGAGATTGCTGACGAAACTTCCCGATTTTCATCTGGAAGAATTGAAGAAAGATTTCCTGCAAGCAAACTCAGAAATTGCATTTATAGAGCGTAGACCAAAATTTGCAAAGATTACTCTCATCTGTTTTTTTATCTTTTTTCTAATATTCAATCTAATCTCAAGAATAAACTACTCTAAAACTCCATTTGCCAATAGCTCTGAATTTGTTTCCCATGTTTATTCTGACAGCACTTCACTTAACAGAGAAAATTATGGGTTTAAATTTAATCTTGATTTAAGTTTTGACACCAGTGCCCAACAGGATGACTATTTCTTCTACTTTAACGATGAAGAAAACTCCAGAATTGTTGTTCGTCAGGGATTAGCTTCATCTATAAGAAATAATAAAGATATGAAATCGGCAGTTTTTCTTTTACAGATAGATAAACCTTTCAGTTTCTATCGAAAAATATATACTGAAAAATACGGACTTATTCCTAAAATGTTGAAGAATCTATTCCTTAGCAATATAGAAGTTGAAAGTTTCAGAACTTTTTCTAATGATAATATCAAAGCGCTTATTATAAACGGAAAAAGAGAAGGAGAATCTTTTGCAGCTGTTCACATGTTTGACTATAACTCATCAAGAGATGCTGAATTTACAGTCTTTGCCGAAAAATTCAATATGGATGAAATACTTTCCCAGATATTGAATACAGCTAAACCAATTTAATTCTATGTGAGGAATTATGAATTCAGAAATTATAAAAAAAATCTCCGAACTTGCTGAAAAATATAGTAAATTTTCTGCAGAAAACCTTTCAGCAATTGTAAAAATACCATCTCTAAGCGGAGAAGAAAAAATCGTCGTTGAAAAAATTAGAAATCTTTGTTTTGAAAACAGTTTTGATGAAGTAAAAACTGATGGATTGGGAAGCTTAATAGCCAGAATTGGAACAGGAAAAAGAATCATTGCTATTGATGCCCACATTGATACAGTAGATACTGGTAATCTTGCTCAATGGAAAATCCCTCCCTACTCTGGTTTGATTGCCGATGGCTATGTTCATGGCAGAGGTAGCGTAGATCAGAAAGGCGGTGCAGCAGCAATGATTACTGCTGGCAAAATTCTAAAAGAATTGAGCTTCGATAGAGATTTCACAATTCTTTTCACTTTTACCGTTATGGAAGAAGATTGCGATGGTCTCTGCTGGAACTATCTGATTGAAAAAGAAAAAATAGTCCCAGAATTTGCCGTTATAACAGAACCCACCAACCTCAATATTTATCGAGGACATCGTGGCAGAATGGAGATAGAAATATATTTCGAAGGAAAATCAGCTCACGGTTCAATGCCGGAAATGGGCGATAACGCAATCTATAAAGCTGCAAGAGCTTCACTTTTAGTTGAGCAGTTGAATGAAAAACTCAGAACTGATGATTTTCTGGGAAAAGGAACTGTCACAACTTCAGAAATCGTTTCACAATCACCTTCTCTCTGTGCAGTAGCCGACATGGCGAAAATTCATCTGGACAGAAGATTGACTGCCGGAGAAACAAAAGAAAGTGCAATAGCAGAAATTACAGATATTCTAAAGAATATCCCACATAAGATTGTTGTTCCTGTATATGATAGAATCAGCTACAAAGGCACAGCTTTCTCTCAGGAGAAATACTATCCTACCTGGAAAATTCCGGTTGATTCTCCACTGCTTACAAGTGCCGCAAAGACATATAGAGAATTGTTCAAAGAAAAACCTGTAATAGACAAATGGACATTTTCAACTAATGGAGTTGCTATCTGTGGTAAACACAACATCCCGTCTATTGGATTTGGTCCCGGTAATGAAATCTTCGCTCATGCTCCTAATGAAAAAATTCCTGTCTCTGATCTGGTTCGTGCAAGTGCTTTTTATGCAGCTCTACCCTATTTCTTATAATGAGAATACTTGTTAGAATAACAACAATTCTTTTGGTGTTCTCCATTCTCTATACAGCAGAGATATTTGATGAAAAATTGCTGGTTGATGTGCTAATAGCTGAAACTGAACAATTTGAAATCAGTTCTACAACTCCACTTCAATTCAGAGAAGTGAATTCTCCTGTCAGTATTGAAATCAAAGGTCAAGTTCAGATTCAACTGATAGATTCTGCTTATCATGAAGCTATTGAGCTTACTTTTTCAACATCTGATAAAAATATGCAGGGCGAATCAGATAGAAAATTAGAGTGGAATAATAACCATCTTGTCTTCGTGAAGGATGAAACGACCAAAAGAGAGAGCTTCCTTTCGGAGGATCAACTCAATAGTTTTCTGGAGAAAAATATCAATGTAATCTCTCGCAGAAATATCAAGATATTTGAAGGACAGATTTGTTTAACACAAAATAGTACAAAGCAATATCTAGATCTGCCAGTAGAAGTGGTTTCTGCAAGTCCGATAACTATCTCAATTACAGGATTCAACTACACCGGAAGTTTATTTATCTCTATTGAAAACGAAAAGATGGAACTTATCAACAGGCTGGATTTTGAAGAATACCTTTGCGGAGTAGTTCCAAATGAAATTGGCACAAATTCACCGGAAGAAGCAATGAAGGCTCAGGCTGTAGCAGCCCGTACGATTGCTGTTTCAAATCTCCTTTCTCGCAAACATCCACATTCACATTACGATCTTTGCGCTTCCACACACTGCCAGGTGTATAAGGGACTTTACAATCAGAATAGTATTACAAAAAAATCTGTCAGAGAAACTTCAGGTGAAATTCTCTTATTCAACAATAAACCGGCGGTCGCAGTATATCACAGTTGTTGCGGAGGTCGAACTGAAGATTCATCTATTGTATGGGGTGGATCTAAAATCCCTTACCTCACAAGCAAAACAGATGCTAAAAGAGATTTCATTTCTCCTCTAAATACAAATTCTAAAGCAGAAAACTGGATAAAGTCAAATAAATCAGTTAACTGCAAAGATAACAAAGAATCATCTTCATGGGAGAAAAAAGCTTACAGCTGGACTAAGACTATTCAAACAAAAGATATTGAAGAAAAATTATCCATAAAAGGATTGAAAAACATTACAATTCAGGAAAGAGGTAACTCCGGCAGAGTTATAAAAATGACAGTTAAGCATTCCAGAGGCACACTTACCCTCACAGGAGAATACAAGATAAGAAGTTCGCTGGGAAATCTTCCCAGTGGTTTATTCTACATCAAAAGTAAACATCCTTTCCAAATTGTAGGAAAAGGTTCAGGTCATGGAGTCGGAATGTGCCAGACTGGAGCAATTAATCTTGCCAGAGAGAAGCAGAACTACAAAAAAATTTTGAATCATTATTATGAAGGGTGTAATATCGCAAAGATGAAAATCAAACAGGAGCATCAATGAAAAAAATCTTTATCGAAACTTATGGTTGCCAAATGAACGTTGCTGACAGTGAGTTAGTTGCTGGAATTATTACAGATACAAATCATCAAATAACTGATGACATCAATTCTGCAGATGTCATCATTTTCAATACCTGCTCTGTCAGACAACATGCCGAGGACAGAGTTTTAGGCAGAATAGCAAACGAAAGCTCACGCAAAAAAAATAAACCCGGACTTAAAATTGGAGTGATAGGTTGTATGGCTCAGAGACTTGGAGAAACACTCCTCAACAATAAAGCAATTGATTTTGTAGTTGGCGTCGATCAATACTCAACCTTACCTGATATAATAGATAATTTGGATGAACATGATCACTATTTTACTGAAGTAAATAACTCGGAAATCTACGAAGGACTCTATCCAATCAGGCAAAATCAACTAAATGCTTTTGTAACAATAATGAGAGGATGTAACAATTTCTGCTCATATTGCATTGTACCCTACACACGAGGTAGAGAAAGAAGCAGACCGCTTCCCGAAATAATAAGAGAAATCAGCGATGCCGGTAACAAGGGATTTAAGGATATTACCTTGCTCGGACAAAACGTAAATTCTTACAAATGGCAAGACTATTCTTTCCCTGAATTACTAAAAGAAGCAAACTCCATAGATTCAATCAGACGCATTCGATTTGTCACTTCCCATCCTAAAGACCTTTCTGACAAATTAATCGATACTATGGCATCTTCTGATAAAGTCTGTGAACACATTCACCTCGCAATGCAATCAGGAGATGATGATGTTCTTAAAAGAATGAATAGAGGATACTCTGCTGAACACTATTATAATTTGACTGAAAAATTAAGAGCCGAAATGCCGGAAATTGCTATAACCACCGATATTATTGCAGGTTTTCCCGGAGAAACTGAAAATCAGTTTCTCAACACTTACCGTTACATGGAAATGATTGAATTTGATTATGCTTTTACTTTCAAATATTCCCCCAGAACTGGAACAAAAGCAGCCGATTTTATTAATCAGATTCCGGAAGAGATTCGTCTGGAAAGATTACAGAGACTAATCGAGCTTCAAGAAAAAATTACGTTGAAAAAGTATCAGGAGCAAATTGGCAAGATTAAAGAAATATATGTCGAGGGAATCAGCAAAAAATCAGAAGATGAGGTTTCCGGTAAAAGCAGAGATTTCAAAATAACTGTTTTTCCGGGAGACAAAACACTGATTGGTTCTTTCGTTAAAGTAAAAATTACTGATGCAACAGGCTGGACTCTCAGAGGAGAAAGAACCGATATCGCTTAAACATCTATATAAATTCTAACAAATGTGGCAATTAGGATTCGGTATTTCCCATAAAACCAAATTCTATCCTTTTTTTAGTCTCTATTCTAGAAATTCGGGAAAAACAATTTCTTGTAATTTCTCACATGTTAATAAATACACCCGGTATAGGCATATTATAGACCAAGATAGCCCACAGCTACATTCCCTTTTTTAATTCTTGAGAAATACATTCTTTATTTCAATTATATATAGCTTGACGAAAAAGCTTGTGATTATTCTTAATAAACTGTTTTTATTTTAATCATTTTAGAATTTATTCTTGTACTTAAACCTGTTTGGGAGTGGATATGAATGATAATCTGTATAAAGAACTGCTCTATAAAGCTCCTTTTGGATATGCTTATCACAAAATAATTCTGGATGAAGAAGGCAAACCGATTGATTACATTTTTCTGGAAACAAATCCCGCCTTTGAAACACTTACAGGTTTAAAGTCAGAGAAAGTTATTAATCAAAGCCTCAGAGATCTGATTCCCGATATTGAAAACAGTACAGATTTTAATTGGATATCTTTTTACGGAGAGATTGCTTTGAATGGCGGAGAAATAACTTTTGAACAGTTCTCAGCTCCACTAAATAAATGGTATAAAGTACAGGTATACTCACCTCAAAAATACTATTTCACCACAATCTTCATCGATCTGACAAATGAGAAAGAGAGCATAAATCAATTGGAGAGATTTTTCGAGGTTAACCTTGATTTACTCTGTATAGCAGATGTTGAAGGGAACTTCATCAAAGTAAACAGGGCTTGGGAAAATGTACTGGGTTATTCTTCCGGTGAGTTACAAAATAGAAAGTTTCTTGAATTTGTTCATCCTGATGATATGGAAGAAACTTTGAGGGCAATCAGTTCATTAAGGAATCAGGAAATTGTACTGAACTTTACTAATCGCTATATCTGTAGAGACGGCAGTTACCGTTACATAGAATGGAGATCCACCCCTTACAAAAATCTTATTTATGCAGCTGCAAGGGACATTACAGATCGCTATCAAATGGAGCTTACTTTAAAAAAAGAACGAGATCTGTTTTCTCAAGGTCCTGTAATTACTATTCTGCTTAAACCTGATGAAAATAGAACTATTAAATATGTTTCAGAAAACATCAGAGAAATTTTAGGGTATAAACCTGATGAAATAATTGATTCTGAAATTGGTTTTTTTGATATAATCCATCCTGAAGACCTGGTAAATATTAAGAAACTTATTAAGAGCAGTCTTGCCAATAATCATGGCTCTCTGGAGAAATCTTACCGCTTAAAAGATAGTGCTGGTAATTATCATTGGTATTATGATTTCACTAAATTTGAAAAAAATATAAATGGAAAACTAAAAGAAATCCGCGGCTATATTTTTGATCAAAGCAAATTGAAACAAGCCGAATTTTCTCTGATTAATGAAAGGAAGAGATTTTCTAATATAATAAAAGGTACTCATGCCGGCACCTGGGAATGGAATATTCAAACGGGAGAATTACTCATAAATGAGAGATGGGCAGAAATATTGGGTTACTCCAAAGCTGAACTTGAACCGATAAATATTAGGACATGGAACACTTTAATCCATCAAGAAGATCAACCGGAATCAGAAAGGCTTCTGAAACTTCATTTTGAAGGTAAAACAGATTATTACGAATGTGAAGTCAGAATGAAGCATAAGAACGGCAGTTGGATTTGGATTCTGGACAGAGGGAGTGTACACACCAAAGACAGAAATGGTAAACCTCTGTTGATGTCAGGAAGTCATCACGACATAACTCAAACTAAACAAATGCTTTATCGGATTAAGCAAAGTGAAGAAAAATACAGACTTTTAGCTGAAAATATTTCAGATGTTATATGGATATTCAATGTTAATAGAAAATCATTCCGCTATATTAGTTCTTCTGTTAAACAGTTGTTAGGTTACAGTGCAGATGAGATTATTGACGGCAGGTCTGATAGTTTACAATCACTAAACATTCAACTCCTTTCATCGCATCTAATGAAAAGCAGACTTGATGAATACAAATCATTAAATAAGAATTATTTCACAGATGAAATTGAAGTAATCCACAGAGACGGTTCAACTGTTTATATCGAAACGACAACTAATTGGATGACAAACCCTGAGGATGGCTCAGTGGAATTGCTGGGTGTTTCTCGCAACATCTCTGAAAGAAAACTGAACGAAATCAGACTTCAGAGGATTTCCAACGAATATGAAATGGTTTTTAATGGAACTCAGGATGCAATGTTTCTACTCGAAATAACTGATAATGAAGATTTTATCTTTGTCAGGAACAATCTCACTCATCAACAAAAAACCGGTCTCACTCAGGAAATGATCAGAAATAAGACACCGCAGGAATTGTTGGGAAATGAATTAGGGACAAAAGTATCTGAAAATTATCGCCGATGTTTTAAAACAAAAGCCCCTATAACCTATGAAGAGACTCTTCTTCTACCAGCAGGAGAGCGAACATGGCTCACTGCACTATCTCCTATCATAGAAAACAACCAAGTGGTATTTATAGTGGGCTCTGCTTCAGACATTACGGAAAGAATCAAAGCAGAAAAGAGACTAAAAGAAAGTGAAGAAAATTTCAGAGCTTTTTTTGATTCATTTAATGACATGGTTCTTGTCAGCAATCTTAGAGGTGAATTGCTCTACATAAATCCAATAGTAACTAATAAACTTGGTTTCAGTAAAGAAGAAATTTCTCAGTTGTCTGTAACCTCCTCTCCCCTATTGGCAAATCCTGCTATTTATGCTTTTCCTCAGGAAAGTAACTCCATTTATCATTATCTTCCCGTAAAAAATGGAAATCCTCTCCCTGTAGATATAAAAATATGGCAGGGAAAATGGAGTGGAGAAATTTGCTTCTTTACATTATTCAAAGATATCTCAGTACAACAGGCAGCTTTAGATAAATTTCAAAAACTTTTCGACAGCAATCCAGAATTAATGCTCATCAGTTCAATTCCAGATAATGTGATTCTGGATGTTAATCAATCTTTTCTAGAAAAACTGAACTATCTGAAAGAAGAGGTTGTGAATAAAAACCCTGTTGAGATAAACTTATATAAAAATTCAAGGAGTTATCAGGATTTATTCGACACTGTCCTGAAAAAAAAGAGTTTGAGAGATGTTGAACTCGTCATTAGAAGTAAAAAAGGCATTGAGTTAAACTGCCTATGTTCTGTTGAAATAATTGACAGCGGCAAAGAAGTATTTCTTCTGACTGTACTCACAGATGTCAGTAGATTGAAAGAAATTGAATTAGATTTGAAGAGGATGAACTTTGACCTTGAGCAAGCAACTGCAATGGCAAACGAAATGGCTGTGCGGGCAGAAATGGCTAACTCAGCCAAAAGTGAATTTCTCGCTAACATGAGTCATGAAATCAGAACCCCCATGAATGCAATTATTGGGATGAGTTATCTGATTATGGATAAAAATAATGATGATTCTGTGAAAAGTGACCTCGAAAAAATCCTCTATTCTTCGAAAAAATTGCTGGGCATAATTAATGATATTCTGGACTATTCCAAAATAGAAGCAGGTAGACTTAAAATCGAAAACCGACCTTTCAGTATCAGTAAAACCATCAGCGAAATTGTTGAAATGTTTAAACATCAGGCTATTGAAAAGAAAATCGATTTAAAAATAGACCTTTCTTCAGATTTGCCGGAATGCGTTGTTGGAGATTCCCTCAGATTTAGTCAAATAATCACTAACCTTATCAGCAATGCAGTTAAATTCACCCATACCGGTGGGGTTTCATTAACAGCAAAAAATATCAAAGTGAACGATACCTCTTGCCTAATAGAATTTAAAATTAAAGACACCGGGATAGGAATACCTACCGATGAAATATCTAATCTTTTTAAACCATTCACTCAGGCTGATGAATCTACTACCAGAAAATATGGTGGGACCGGACTTGGTTTATCAATTACCAAAAAACTTTTGACTCTTCTAAATGGTGATATAATAGTTCAATCAGAAGTAAACAAGGGCACTGAGTTCAATGTAACAATTGAATTCAGAAAAATAGACGACTCATCTGTAGAGTTATCTGTAGAAAATCCCGAATTTATTAAGCCATTGATACATCTGTCTTCTCAAAATCTGGTAGATTCAATTATTTCTCTCATAGAAGCAATTGGAATTGATTACCGTATCATCAGCTATAAATCAACTTCTTCTCGTCTGAAAGAAAATTACCTTAAGAATCATAATCTGATAATCACTGATGAAAAAAAGATTCTACAAAATCTGACACTGTTCAAAAAGATGTTTGGTAAAAAAAATAATGATATTAAACTAATCCTGACTGAAACATCTGGTATTTCTCTGAATAGCGATATAAGTCACTTTGCAGATAAAATTCTTCACGTACCGGTAAAACAATGTGATTTCATCGAAATGTTCAATGAATTGTTTAGTAATCAGAATAAAACTGATAAAACTGAAGGGAAATCGACTTTTTCCGGCAAATCGACTGAAGGTGCTACTGTACTGCTTGTTGAAGATAATTTGATTAATCAGGAAATTGCTTCAGCTTTCCTTCAAAAAATGAAAATCAAAGTGATTCTTGCACATAATGGTCTGGAAGCTATCAGTCAGTTTAAACAGAATAAGAAAATTGATTTAATCTTAATGGATATTCAAATGCCTGAAATGGATGGATATCAGGCGACAAGTGAAATTCGCAAAATGCCGGATGGAAAAAAAATACCGATAATTGCCATGACTGCCCATGCTATGAGAGGGGATGAAGAACAATGCCTAATCCGTGGAATGAATGATTACATTTCAAAACCTTTTGAACCAAAGTTTTTGACTTCTAAATTACAAAAGTGGATTAATATAGATAATTATGTAGTGAATAATAAAACCACTACAACTGATAAACTGGAACTGATGAATTTTTCTGAAGGTCTCTCCAGAGTGGGTGAAAACAAGAAAATCTATATCAAAATTTTGAAACAATTTCTAAAGGATGCAGAAGATTTAATAGTCAGAATTAATGATAGTTTTGAAGAGAATAATTATCAGGCTCTGAATTTTGCTCTGCACAATTTGAAAGGAGCAAGTGGAAATGTTGGAGCAGCAAGACTCTCTGATTTATGTAAAGATATTGAAGACTCTGTTAATAATAAAGAAATATCAATTGATAAACTTTCTGTTTTGAGTGAAATTCTGTACATAACCAAAAGAGAAATTGATAACTTTTTCGCCAAAAATGATGAACAAACCGAAGTATCCTTGTCCTTAACAAATGAAACCAGACACAAAGCCCAACTATTGATTGATGAATTGAAACACTTGCTCAATGAAGATATGTATGTTGATGAAGATATAATTGAAAATCTGGGACACTATTTTTTGGGAGATCTCAGACTTAATGAAGTGTATAATGATTTGAAACAGTCTTTAAACAGATACCAGTACACTACAGCAAAAGAGATATTGCAAAACCTGGAGAATATCATGAACAGTATCTACTCAGATCAGTAATTTATATGAAAGTGAGGATTGTTTGGTTGTTAAATATACTGACAATATTTTCAAAGTCAGTTCCAGACTATCCTGATAAAAGTCAAATATCTCTGAAAGGGAGGACAGATGTATAGAGCTATCTTTTTTATTGTGACATCGATTATTCTATGCTCACAGATCATTAATTTACAATCAATCGAATGGACTGATGAATACTGGACTATAGAAGAGTGGCTCAATCTACACCCTGAGCAGTCTTTTTTAATGGAAGAATTTGAAAAAAGAGTAAATTCTGATGCCATACCAATCCAGAAACAAGAAATTGAACCTGTAAAAATTGCAGTAATCTATCCTGCTATCCAAAATTCTGATTACTGGAGAAGAAACGTTACTGCTTTTAGAGAACGATTAGAAGAATTAAGAGTTCCTTTCTCACTACATCTTTTCTATAGCAAACCCGACGAGGATGATTTACAAAATCAACAGATAAAAGAAGCTCTGGACTTGAATCCTGATTATCTGGTTTTTACTCTGGATACTGTAAAAAATCTAAAAGTAATAAACCATCTCCTGGCAAAAGGAACTCCAAAACTTATCTTGCAGAACATAACTACTCCGCTGAAATCTTTTAGTTCATCTCATCCTTTGTTATATGTAGGATTTGACCATGGTATTGGTTCTGCTCTTCTGGCTGATTACTTTGCAGAAAGATTTGCCAACGGAGCAAAATGGAGTTTGTTTTATTTTACAGAAGGTTATGTTACCGACCTAAGATCAAGCTCATTTACTAACGTAATTAACAAAGTCAAAAATATAAAACTTTCATCTGTTTATCACACTGAAGGTCAACGAACCTTAGCTAAAAAATCAGCTGAAGATGCTATGAAAAATGATCCGGAGCTGAAATTTATATATAGCTGTGCTACTGATGTAAGTCTGGGGATTATAGATTATCTCAAAGAAAACGGTCTTTGTGGAAAAATTATGGTTAACGGTTGGGGTGGTGGAGATAAAGAACTCGAGGCAATTATGGCAGGTGAAATGGATGTTACGGTAATGAGAATGAATGATGACGCCGGTGTTGCCATGGCAGAAGCTGTAGCACTGGACTTAGAAGGTAAAACCAGTGACATCCCTAGAGTTTTCTCAGGAAAATTTGAAAAAATTGCCAGATGCATATCTCCTCTCCGTTTAGAAGAGCTAAAGAAAAAAGCCTTCCGTTATTCTGATAAATCAGAGGACATAAATGACTGATACCACAAAAATTAAAGATAAGAAAGCCTTCTCATTTTCATTGCTTTCATTTCTGCTTACCACCACTACTTTGATTGTGGTGATGCTGGCGGTTATTTCTTTGATCATCCACAGAAGCCAGAGAGTAATTGATGAGCAGGAACAGCTCAACATCAATCAAAACAGGATAATAATAGAAACACTATTCAAAGCAAATCAGAAAAATTTGGAAGATGATCTTCACAGGGCATACATACGATTGATTGATAATGAAATTTTTGATGAACAAAATACAATGAAAATAATGAATTCCATACTATCCGACAATGATGTAATATCATTTGATTTTTTATTGATAAAATTTATCCAAGGCAAAGACGTTTTTGTTTCGGATTTTTTTGTGGATGTATCAGATGAATTAATTCAATCTATTGATAAACCTCCTTTATTGGGCAATCAATGGAAAATCTTCACAATAAATAATGAAGTTGCCCTTATGCTGGGACAACCTTTATCTGATTCTGCTACCGGTCAGCAAAACGCTGTTTTGTACGGTGGAATACTTCTGAGAAACAATTCAATTTTTCTTAATAGTATAACTAAAGACTCGCAATCTACAGCGCATGGTCTTTTCGTTAATAATTTACTAATTGCCGCTGATACTTCCTCAGAATATCTTCTAGATGCCCTCAGAAATCATTTTGAAAATAAATCTGCCAGTGGATATCTGGTAAACACTCAATCACTCTTGTCTGATGACCCCACTGATAATCTGGAACTTGTTAGCCTGATTAGCACAAAATCATTGTATGCTCATTATTCCAATCTGCTCTTTGACATCTTGTTTATTTTTCTGCTTATCTGCGTTACCGTAATAATTACTCACTTAGTTTACAGAAAGCTTATTGTTTCTCCTGTACGTAAACTGATGAATTATGCCCGGAAAGTTGCCGATGAATCACCGGAAGCTCTCTTCACTCCCTGCTATATAAAACAATTTAATCAATTAGGCAAAGTGCTTACTGCCATGGTGGATACACTTATTGAAAGACGCCTGAAGATTGAGATGATCATCGAGGCTTCAGGTTTTGATTTTTGGGAAATGAATTACGAATCAGGTGACAGAATCGGTTCAGACAGAATTTTCAAAGCCCTTGGCCACTCTTCCGAAAAAATCCCATCTAAAATATCTCAGATATTTGAAATTATGCATCCAGACGATGTTCCAACGATGAAGCAAAAATTAGAAGAGCATTTTATGGGCAAAACGAATAATTTCTACTGTGAGTTCAGAATTTTAGATAAAAACAATGAATGGATATGGATTGCAGATTACGGAAAAGCAGTTAAACATGATCAGGAAGGTAATATAATAAAGTTAGTCGGAATGAGCGATAATATACATGAACGTAAAACAGCAGAGGCTACACTACTGGAAGAGAAGGAAAAACTTTCTGTAACTTTGCACAGTATTGGTGATGGTGTAATTACCACTGATACAGAAGGCAGAGTTCAGATTATAAACAGCGTTGCAGAAGAATTGACCGGGTGGACTCAAGCAGAAGCACGAGGACACTTAATAACTGAAGTATTTGTAATCATTGATGAATCGAACCGAAATGTTTCATCCAATCCCGTTGAAAAAGTACTGGAAACCGGAAAAATTCAGTCTCTGTCCAACAGTACTCTGTTAATATCCCGTGATAAAAAAGAACGGGCAATCGCTGATAGCGGAGCTCCCATAATGAATTCACAGAATGAGATTATTGGAGTGGTTCTCGTATTCCG
>JAQVBK010000059.1 GCA_028690365.1 Candidatus Cloacimonadota bacterium | reverse complement strand
CATATTCCATAGTTGAGGGAGTTCGTTCGGAAAAACCGTTTAGCTTTTCTTATCTTGATTATGAAAAAGTCACAAGGATATCTGACCATTTTCTTGTTAACAGTCGTTATATTCTGGGCAATTCCAAAGGTGACAATATCCCTCAGAACAGAATATTTTATCTCGGAGGACAAACGAACGCAGATATGGCTATCATCCCTTTTTTGGGAACAAAATTCATGAAACATGCTACTAACAACACCCACGTTTTCAGTCTTGCCCTTCAATACGAAATAGAAAACAACAAGTATCTCACATTGAAAGGAAATATCGGCGAATTTTCTGACAGATTCGATGACATTTTCTCTTTTAAAGATCCTATTTACGGATTAGGTCTTTCTTTCGGAACTTTTACCCCTCTTGGACCAATAGAATTTACCATTATGAAAAATCCGAAAAAAGGTGGATCAACGCTGTTTTTCAATTTTGGATATTCATTTCACGGCAGAAAATAGAACATGTTGCGAATCATCTATGCTTTTTCAGTTCAAGAAAATCTGAAACTTTCTCCAGCCATTTTTTCAGCTTACCTTCTGGATAGTCTTCCAGAAGAGCTGCTTTAATTATTTTTCTGAACTCCTCAGCATCCGGCTTAACACTCTGCAGAATCTTCTTCGAATGAACGAAATCAAGAAGTTCTACATTCTCTATTCTAGGTTTGATGTAACAATCGGGTCTCAGAGCCTCAATTTTCTTTCGAATCAAAGCTGCCTCCAGAATCTCAAATGATGCAATCATGCTTTCTATTTTATTGGGTAAATCATCTTTGTTCTCCGGCAAACGCACCCCGAGAACATCAATGGCAATCGAAAAATCGCATTCATCGTTGATAATCTCATACGGCAGTGGATTGGATAATCCCCCGTCAACCAACACGTGCCCGCTATATTTCACCGGCTCATACACTACCGGAATTGACATACTCGCCCTGATCGCAGGGAGTAATAATCCCGACTCAAAAACAAATTCAGACCTGTTCCAATAATCTGTAGCAACAACTTTCAAAGGTATCTTGAGTTCTTCAAAAGTTTTCACAGGGATATTATCTTCGAAAAAACCTTCTATGCTCTTTCCCAGAAAAAGCCCTTTCTCAAAATTGAAGCCAATATTGAGAAGACCACTAAATTTATCGATTTTGTGGGAAAAGAGTAATTCTTCTATCTCAACACCGCTTAATCCGGCAGCATAAAATACACCAATAATTGCTCCGATGCTAGTCCCTGAGATAATTGAGGGCTTTAGATTGAGTTCATCCATTGCTTTCAAGAATTCAATGTGAGCTACTCCTCTCGCTCCTCCGCCTCCTAATGAGAGTCCAATTCTTCTCATTTCATTCTCCTCCTAAAAAATATTGTCAGTTTTTTTATGTTTAAACTCCAAAATAATTACAGTTCCATGTTCATCTGGATAATCATCTATATGCTTTGATTCTACCCTGATAACTGCATCAAATTTTTCTAAATATTTTTTTACCAAAGGCATTCCCAAACCGGTTCCTTTCTCTCCAAGTGTACCGGTTGTCGATATATGTTCGCAGGCGGAGAATAATTTCTCAAGGGTTTTCGGTTTAATCCCAATTCCTGAATCTCTAATCATCAATACAATTACCTGTTCATTTTTCTCCAGGTGTACTGTTATTCTGGAATTTCTATAAGAAAATTTTATTGCATTTGAGATAAGATTATTTAGTACATAATTTTGAAAAGAAACCGGTTCTACCAGAATCATTTCATCTTTGATTTCTTCCATACCAGTAATTGTGAGTTCAATTTGCTTGTTTTGCAAGCTATGTTCAAAAGTATTAATTGCACTCTGAATAAAATCACCAATTTTCCTGGAATGAAGTGCTATTCGTTTTCCCCTGTTCTCAATTGTTATTATTTCGCGAATATAATTAATCAATTCGGAAGTGTTTTCTGTAATAGAAATAATCTTTGAAAAATATGAGGAGATTCTATCATTATCTTTTGCCTGAATTAATCCAAGTTCTGAAAAACCCAGAATTCCATTCAAGTGATTTGCTAAATCGTGGGAGAGAATTCGCATTAACCTCTCATTCTCTTCAGTTACCTCAATGAATTCTTCTTTTAATCTTTTAATTTCAATCTGAGTCTTTATTCTCGCCAGAAGCACTTCTTTATTAAACGGTTTATTCACAAAATCATTTGCTTCAGCTTCGGCAATAATCGAAATGCAATCAAGTTCGCTCAATTCACAGATAATTAATACAGGAATATTTTTGTAAATAGGGTTTTTTTTGAGCTCAGCACATTTTTCATAGCCATCCGTCTGAGTTTGTTTTGAATTGAATAAGATCAAGTCAGGAACTTCCTCTGAAAGAATCTGATAAATTTTTGAGAAGTCAGTTAGATATTTAACGGAGTAATTTGCTTCTTCCAAAATAGCCGTTACATGCTCGACATTTGTGGAGTCATCATCAATTACTATAATTTTTTCAAACATAACTGCCTCCTGAAAAACATATCAGTACCATAAAATTTTACTCACTACCTATATACAGAGTTCTGTCATATAAAACATGGATTTTGTTGTTGTAAGTTTCAATTTCATAGATATAGTTGTACAAAGGTAAATTTGAGTTATTCGAATCATAGTTTATAAATACATTATTTTCTGATTTTACCAACTTATTGACAAATAAAGTATAATGGACTCTATCAACTATAAGAAAATCAGTAAGAGAATAACTCGGATACAGTCTGCCATTATAGCCATACAAGCCGTCCCAGAGATTATGATAGTATATATTGTTTTCATGGTCAAAGGCTATATACCTCATACCATGTGGAATTGTTTTTGTAAAGTTTCCATAATTTTCAGCAAATATGCCCTGCTCATCAGTAAAATATAATACACCATCATTATCAACAGCTAAATAATTAATCGCCCTGTCGTGAATGTAATAATCGCTCAGAGTGCCATCATCCCTGTTAACTCGTACAATGCGTTTATTCAGTGACCCAAATATATCTCCCTGAGAGTTTTCAACCAATGAATTTATACACCCTTCTTCAATATAGTGATAATGCCATTCATTGTTTTCAGTCCAAAGAATATATCCTTCATTTAAATAACTTTCATAATCGCCTAAATAACCATAGCTGACAATAAATGAACCATCATTGGTTTTGATATAATCCTGTATATACATATAATTAATCTGTACTTCAGATGGCAGAGAAATAATTTGTTGGTTATAATCTTCATCAAGGCTAATGAGAAAGCAATCATCCTGCTCTTCTCTACTCGAGAGCATTAACTCGTTATTTCCGGTGATTTTCAGATTACTTACCTGCAGATCAATAGTTACTTCATCAAAGCTGAAATAGGGAGACTCCTGAACTATTATATGGAAAACATCAGAGTATGTTTCCTTGTTAAATCTGTCTCGTACAATCAATTGAAATTCCAGTTCTCCAGGAGCAATCAGGGTATTGGAAGAAGGTCTATAACGAAAGCCAGATGGAAAGCCAGGATTGATAGGTCCTGCTTCTGTTACTTCTTCACCATTAAGCAGTATACTGTAATAATATGGCGACAAATCTTTCACAGTTCCATAAAATATTATCTCTGTAGGATTTATAAAAACAGAGTTATTCTCGGGTTCATAAATATCTAAAATAGGGACATCGCTGTCATCTACTAATATAAATCCAAATTTTTTGCTTTCAGTTGTGCAGCTCATCAACAAAATTGCAGTTAGAAGGATAATCAGAATTTTCATTTTTTACCCCCGAACGCATAGAAGTATGCCAAGCCCAAAGATAGCTTTAAACTGCTGTCACTAATTGAATCATCACCTGTTGGTTCTGCCAAAAACAACCATTGTTCATTATCAGATAATTTTAAGTCTCCACGTTTTATCTCGCCAAATCCATAAGTAAGGGATGTTGTAAGAATTAAGTAATTGTTGAGTCTGAAATCCAACTCAGTTCCCAGCATAAATGTTATTGAGTTTTCATAAGAAAACTCATATTTATAACCATCCAAAGAAGATGTACCCTTACAGATATTGTATACAGGACCAAAGTAAAAGAACCAAAATTTTTCTGTCTTGTTGTGTCCAAAATTTCTACCTAACCCTAAGCTGATATATAACTTGTTTACAGCCAATTCATTACCAAAGAGGTCATTCGCTGCTTTTTCATCTGATTTTAACTTTTGCATAGAATACCCGCTTGTAATAATAAGGGATTCTTTAGAATCATCATATCTAGTTTTGTAAGCCAATTCAAAACTTAGACTGTGGTTATCTTTGTAGAAATAGCCAACGTTTAGATAATCTGAATTAGTTTCTTTGTCTGTAAACTTTAGATGCTTATTCCAGTCAGCCGATGTCTTAAGGTGAATCTCAGCAGAAAAAAGCAGCGCAGTGCTCCATAAGAGCATAATAAAGAATGGTTTCATCTCTTTTACCCCTTTTGCTAAAAATAGCCTTTTTTATCATATTAAAATTATTGATTCTATAACTACCAATTACTTCGGACATTTCTCTTTTTACACTCAGGCAATAAACCCAAAAGTGAACACCTTGAATAACAATAGGCTTAATCCTTCGACAAAACAGAATCAAAAACATTGAAAGTGATATACTTTGCTTTGTATGGCAAATTTACGTCGAATTTTGTCCCTGCACCTTTGACTTTGGCGCGAAAATAGTACTTCTGATTATTGCCGAAATCTATTTCGATTGGAATGTAACTTATAAACTCATCACTGACTTCCTGCTGTTTGATTTCTATATTGGCAACATAATTACCTTCGTCATTCAGTGTAATTTTGTAGCTAAAATCGAATTTGGGTATTTCATTCCCATAAACCCATTGATCAAAAAACCATGTCATACTCGAATTTGTGTGCTTTTCCACGATCAATTTGAAATCTTCGGTAGTTGCATATGAGTTTTTGTATGTTTCATAATAATCTTTTAACATCTCAGTAAAAGCTGAATCATCGAATGTTTCAATATTCATCATGAAATTCCGCAGCATATGAAAAATCCAGGCTGATTTTTTATAATAAATACTGGCAGGAGTTCGTGTGCCTAACCATATTGGCGGAGCAGTTTTATTCTCTCGCTTATATCCTTTGTAAGTCTCTGAAATACTGTGTTTCCATTGTTTCAGATAATCAAAATATTCCTTTTTATTCTTGCTGCTAAATTGCAAGAACCAGATACTGCTGAATTCTGCCAATCCCTCAGAAAGCCAGACATCATGATAATCATGATAGGCCACAGCACATCCCCACCACTGATGCGCTACTTCATGAGCTCTTAACTGACTAAAGTCTTTATCGGAGACAATAATATCCCATTGAACATTGTAATAAGGATTGGTAATAAATTCATCCGTGTAGAAATTTATTAATCCAGGGTAGGCTTCACCTGCCAGAAATCTCGGAATCTCAGCTACAGTCAAAGGTTCATAGACACTTTTCCCGAATGTATTCTGGTAGAAGGAAATACTATTGGCAACATCAGCTTTACTGTTTGGGATATTTTTACTGAGGTTTAGAGATAGAACCGGAATACGACGATCTTTGAAGACTTCTGTTTTGAATTTTCCCATATTTATAGGGGCATTGTTAACCGGATAATCTGGTACCCATCTGCTTGTTCTTATCTTTGTAACCTTGTCTTCTGTTTCACTTACTTTTTGTCCAACCGTAACCATAGTATAGCTGACAGGATGATTGAAAGTAATGTCATAATTCCGCCTGACATATGTATTATAAACAGGGTACCAATGATTGTGTTCTCGCAGAGTCACTACACTTCCACCCTGAAGAATTAAATCTCCAGCATAGTTAACAATAATTTCCTTTCCTTCAGCCAGGTATTCGTCAGGCACTTCGATCCAGATGAAACTATCACTCTTGCTCTTAAAGAAATTCAGAGGCTCTTCATTCTCTGATTTTATCGATTCTATCTTCATCCTGTCGTTAATATAGAAAGGTATCCAGGAGGATTTTCCCATCTTTAACTGTAAATCTATTTGACATCTGGCAGAGAAGTTCAGTCGATTATCAATGTTCACTTCAATTGAATATTTGTCAATCTGCACCATATCCTGAGCCTCTTTAGAAAAATCTGAGATGGCAAAATAATCTTCAATTTTGTGATAGCTGCATACAATACTTATCTGACTATATTTTAGATCTTTAACTCCTATAACTACTTCCTCTCGTGAAAGAGAGTCAAAGATATAAAAAATCGGTTTGTCATTGGTTTTCTCCGGATTCAAATGTAGATAAAAGAAATCGGATTCGTTTAAAACTGCTCCGAAAAATTGAGGAGCATAACTCTTAGTGTTTACATCAGAAAAATACTTCTTTGCGTTATAGATCTCTTTGGAGAAACTAGGGCATTCTGGATCATCTTTTATATCCAAAGTGTTTATCATGTCAGCGAGAGTATTATCGGTTGCAAAAATAAAAAGCTGATCAAAGTTTACATTCAACTCTCTTGTTTTAAATTCGGAGTATACTCGTTCGCGCTCAATTTCAGTTGGAGGTGTAGTGGAAAAACTACCTTCTCCAATGAAAAGTGCTGCTATTATCCGTTCTCCTACCTCAGTCAAAAAATAGATTTTCCCATTTTTCAGAACCGCTTCAGCAGAATCTTTAAAAAATGTATAATTCGATACATCAGCAGTTTTTGATTTTAATGGCTCTAAATTGTTTAGCTGCTCATAGACCTGTTCTGCTTTATTAAGTCCTGTAATTTCCTGAGAAAAAACCTGAATTGATAATGACAACAGAACCATAATTAAAGCCGATGAAATAATTGTTCTCTTCATATTTACCTCTACCAATTAATATAAACAACAAATTTTACATCTCTCGACAGTGTAAAGCAATTTTTCCTATCTCGCTAATAATTGATAACTGAAAATATCTATTCTATTGAATCAATCGCTACAGCTTTTCAAGGATACTCGGTATCAACCAAATGCCTTGACACAGAGAGGTTATTCAAAAATTTGGCATTTTACATCAGAAGTTAATATGTTAGAAATAAAAGAAATAAACAGATATAGTATTTTTGGAGATGCAGACTATTGTATCAAATCATCAGATTAAATCAGGAGGAGAAATGGTAAAAGTCGGAGTTGCGGGAGTTGGTCATCTGGGGCAGCATCACGCCAGAATTTTCAATAGTATCAAGAATTGCGAACTTGTTGGCGTTTATGACAGAGATGCTGAACGGGCTGCGCTAATAGCTGAAAAAAACAATGTCAAAGCTTTCAACTCCTTTGAAGAGCTTCTGAGCAAGATTGATGCTGTAGACATTGCTGCAACTACCACTGTTCATTACGAACTCGCAAAAATTGCCTTAGAACAACATAAACATGTTTTTATCGAAAAACCCATTACTTCTGAGTTATGGCAGGCTAACGAACTGTGTGAGTTGGCAGAAAAAAATAATTGTAAACTTCAGATTGGTCATATTGAACGCTTTAATCCTGTTGTACTGGAAGTTGCTGATGAAATTGACTCTCCCATGTTTATCGAATCTCATCGTTTAGCGCCCTTTACTCCCCGCGGCAGTGATGTTCCTGTGGTATTAGACCTGATGATTCATGATATTGACCTTATTCTTACTTTTGTTAAGAGTGATTTGTTAAATGTTCACGCCAGCGGTGTAAGCATACTCACACCCAGCATCGATATTGCCAATGCCAGATTGGAATTTGCCAACGGTGCTATTGCCAACGTTACTTCCAGCCGTGTATCCATGAAAAGAGAACGCAAATTGAGATTTTTCCAGAAAGATGCCTATATTTCAATGGATTTTAACGAAAAGAAAGTAAACATCCTTCGCAAATCTCCTCGAATTTACGAACTCTTACCGGCAATATTAGCCGGAAAATCTGACTTTGATCCTTCTGAACTTGTCGATACCAAAACCATTGATGCCTCAGATTATTCCAAGGATGCTTTGACTATGGAGCTGGAATCATTTGTAAATTCCATAAATAATAATACTGAACCAAAAGTTGATGGAAAAGCAGGAACACGTGCTTTGAAAATCGCTACCGAAATCGTGAATCAAATTACTTCTAAGATGGATAAATTCAAACAGGATAAGGCTTTTGCCTCATTTATATAGAAATTCAGGAGGTTTGATGAAAACTGTTTTACTTAAAGATGTTTCCCTACATCTGGGAGAAAAAATAAAACTTCAGGGCTGGGTAAGAAATTATCGTAAAGCCAGCAGTAAACTGCGTTTTGTTATCTTCAGAGATGGCACCGGCTTTATTCAGGCTGTGGCATCCAAACCCGATATGGGAGAAGAAAATTTTGAGAAAGTTAAACTCCTCACAATTGAATCTTCTCTGGAAATGATTGGAACAGCTCAGAAACATCCCAGCCGGGAAAATGAATATGAGTTTTTACTTGAGGACATCAACATAATCAATATTGCTCCCGAATACCCTATCAGCAAAAAAGAGCATGGACCGGAGTTTCTCCTGAATATGCGTCATCTCTGGCTGAGAGCTCCCCGTCAGAACGCAATTATGAAAATCAGACACACCTGCTACTATGCAGTCATGGAGTATCTCGAGTCACAAAATTTTTACCGTTTTGATTCTCCAATCCTTACGCCGACCGCCTGTGAAGGAACAACCACACTTTTTGAGGTTCCTTATTTTGACGAAGGTTCAGCTTATCTTTCACAATCAGGTCAGCTTTATCTGGAACCAGGGATAATGTCGCTGGGAAGAGTTTACGACTTCGGACCGGTATTCCGGGCTGAAAAATCAAAAACCAGAAAACACTTAACTGAATTCTGGATGATGGATGCAGAAGCTGCTTTTGTGGAACATGAAGAAAATATGCAGATTCAAGAAGGCTTGATTCGTCATATAATCAGAAAAGTAATAGAGAAAAACCTTACCGAACTGGAAGTATTGGAACGTGATGTAGAAAAGCTTAAGAAAGCAGATGCTCCTTTCCGCAAAATCACTCACCGTCAAGCCATTGATTTATTGAAAGAAAAAGGGTTTGAAATTGGGTATGAAGATGATTTTGGTGCACAGGAAGAAGTTGCTCTCACCGAAGACAGCGATATTCCACTTTTTATAGAAAAATGGCCTAAACAAATCAAAGCTTTTTATATGAAGCTGGACTCTGAAAATCCTGATGTGGTTTTGGGTGCAGATCTGATTTCCCCCGAAGGATTCGGAGAAATCATCGGTGGCTCACAACGTGAAGATGATTATGACCTGCTGCTGGAACGAATGAAAAGAGATAATATGCCTTTGGAAGAATACGAGTGGTATCTTGATTTGAGAAAGTACGGTTCAGTTCCCCACAGCGGATTTGGTATCGGTTTTGAGCGTATTGTAGCCTGGATGTCCGGAACTCACCATATTAGAGAATGCATTCCATTCCCCCGCATGATCAATAGATTAAAACCATAAACTAAAATAATAGGAGATAAAAATGGCTAGAATCAAACCTTTTAAAGGTGTAAGACCAACCCCGGAGAGAGCCAAACTGGTTGCTGCTCCCCCCTATGACGTAATGAACTCTGAAGAAGCCAGAGAAATGGCAAAAGGTAATCCTTACTCATTTCTTCATGTTGACAAACCGGAAATTGACCTGCCGACAGACATTCATCTCTATGATGAAAAAGTATATGCCAAAGGCAGAGAAAACTTCTACAAGATGATTGATGAAGGAACTTTTATACAAGATGATTCCGATTGCTACTATGTTTATAAACTGGTAATGGGAAATGTTAAAGAAACAGGTCTGGTTGCAGGATTTCACATTGAAGACTACGAAAATGACATCATAAAAAAACACGAGCTCACCAGAGCCGATAAAGAAGCCGATCGCATCAAGCATGTTGAAACCATTAATGCCAACACTGGTCCGATTTTTCTGACATATCCTGCCAGAGAAGACATTGATGCAATTATTGATGAAATAGTCAAAAATGTTCCATTGTATGATTTCACTGCTGACGACGGAATTCAGCACACTTTCTGGAAAGTTGAAAAAGATGACCTCATCAATACTCTGACAGCAAAATTTGCCGAAGTAAAATATCTTTACATCGCCGATGGACATCACAGATGCGCTTCAGGAGTGGCTGTTGGTAAAAAGAAAAGAGCTGCAAATCCCAATCACAGTGGAAATGAAGAATACAATTATGTCATGGGCGTAATTTTCCCACACAATCAACTTTATATTATGGACTACAATCGTATTGTTGCAGATTTGAACGGACTGACCACTGACGAATTTCTCAATAAAGTCTCTGAAAAATTCATAATTGAAAAATTCAGCTCAGATGAACCTTACAAACCTGAATCTACACACACTTACGGAATGTATATTGCCGGAACCTGGTACAAAATGTCGGCAAAACAAGGTACTTTCTGCAAAGAAGATCCGGTTAAATCACTCGACGTAGCAATTATTCAAGATAATCTGCTTGAGCCAATCCTTGGAATTCAAGACCCCAGAAAAGATAAGAGAATTGATTTTGTTGGCGGAATCAGAGGATTAAAAGAGCTTTCTATGAGAGTGGACAAAGGTGAAGCAGTTGCTATTTCCATGTACGCCACTTCAGTTGAAGAATTGATGGCTATTGCAGATGCCGGAAAAATCATGCCACCCAAGTCAACCTGGTTTGAGCCAAAACTCAGATCAGGACTAATTAACCATCTTTTAGACTAAAATCTATTGAGCGCTTTCTCTGCGAGGGAGCGCTATTTTTTACATCTTTTACGGAGAAAGAATGGAAATCCTCAATGAAATTGAAGCCAGAATACTGGGAGCTTTGATAGAAAAACAGTACACTACTCCGGAATATTACCCCCTAACCCTGAATTCTCTCACTTTAGCCTGCAATCAGAAATCTAACCGTGATCCAATAATGGAACTGGAAGAAACTACTGTTCTCAGAACTTTAGACAATCTGATTGAAAAGAAACTGGTTTTTAAAGTTGAAGGTTTTGGTCATCGAGTTGCCAAATATGAACAATCGCTGATTGATGTTCTGAAATTGGATGATGCTGAAACTGCCATAATTGAAACCCTGCTTCTACGGGGAGCACAGACTCTGGGCGAATTAAAGACCAGAACTAACAGAATTTATAAATTTGAAGAACTATCGGAAGTTGAAACCGTTATTCAGACTCTAAGCGAAAGAGAAGAACCCCTGGTGATAAAACTTCCTCGCCGAACCGGTCACAAAGAGAACCGTTTTATGCATTTGCTAAGCGGTGAAATTGAGTTAAGCGAAGAAGAATTCGTTTTACCGGATGAAAAAGCCAGAATTGAAATAATCAGCGAAAATGAGAGAATCACAGCCCTGGAAAGGGAAGTCGAAGAGCTTAAACAAAAACTGATCTCCATAGAAGAGTCTTTCAGGGAATTCAAGAAACAATTTGAATAGAACATTTCAACAGGAATTACATGACTAAAAAATATGGATTAATAAGTCTTGGCTGCCCCAAGAATCTCGTAGACAGTGAAATTTTCTCCGGAATTTTTGAAAGTAATGAATATGTTCTTACAACAGATTTTCAAGAGGCTGATTTCATTCTAATCAATACTTGCGGATTTATAGCCGATGCCAAAGAAGAAGCTGTTAACACTATCCTGGAGACTGTGGAGCTTAAAAAAATAAACCCTACTTTGCGAATAATTGCAACCGGCTGCTTCGTAAAACGCTACTGGAATGAAATCAGAACTGAAATACCGGAAGTAGATTTTTGGGTAAATCTCAAGGATTTTGAAAAAATGGCTGAAATTTTAAACTGCCCATATTCATCTCCCAACAGAAACCTTCTTGCTGCAAAACACTACGCTTATCTTCGTATCAGCGATGGTTGCAACAATCACTGCAGTTACTGCTCCATTCCTTCAATAAGGGGATCACTACACAGCGTTCCCATTGAAGAGTTGCTTACAGAAGCTAATTATCTGGCAACCCTTGGAGTAAAAGAACTTATTGTTATTGCTCAGGATACGGCACAATACGGAACAGATCTCTACGGAAGCCAGAAGTTACCGGAACTGCTTCAACTTCTGCATCAGATTGAAAACTTTAAATGGATAAGAGTTTTATATCTTCATCCTGCTCATCTGACATCCGAAATCATCGACACAATTGCAGCATTACCAAAAGTATGTAAATATTTTGAAGTACCGTTACAACACATTAATGATACAATTCTACAGAAAATGAACAGAAAGATTACAAAAGAAAATACTATGAATAGACTGTCTGAAATCAGAACAAAAATACCGGATGCTGTTATCAGAACCACCTTTATCGTTGGATTCCCCGGCGAAACCGATAAAAGATTTACCGAACTAAAAGACTTTATCGTAAATCAAAAATTCCTGAGAATGGGAGTTTTCACCTATTCGAGAGAAGAAAATACTCCGGCAGACAAACTCAGCGGATTCATTTCAGCCAAAAAAGCTCAGATTAGAAAAGATGAGCTTATGTCCATTCAACAGGAAATCTCTACCGAACTACTCTCAGAATTTATAGGACGGGAATTGGAAGTAATCATAGATACAGAGCTCAATGAAGGAGATTTTCGTTTTGCCGGACGAACCCAATATGATGCGCCTGATATTGATGGTCTCGTTTATATTCAAAATGGAAATCTAAGAATCGGTGATCTTGTAAAAGTAAGAATCGTGGATTCCTGGGAATATGATCTGGTGGGAGAATTAGTTCAAAATTAAATTCGTCAGATATTTTGATTGAGGCAAATGCAAAACTCTTTATTCTATCTTATTGTCATATTGATTTTTATGACAACAACACATTCCTATAAAAATATTCTTGACCTGATGTCTGTCAAATTTATGCAGGTCAAATGTTGATATCATTAAATTCAGGAGAAAATATGGATGCTGAGATTTTTATCCAAAAACTTGATTGGTTGAGAAAAAACATTATTGGCAGAAATAAAATATTTAAAACTTCATTTGGCGAAAAACCACTGGTTTACGCAGATTATACAGCCAGTGGTCGAAATGTCTTCTTCATTGAAAACTACATGTTGCACCTCATGGAGCTGTACGCCAATACGCACACAGAAGACGATTACACCGGTAAATCAATGTCCTGTCTTTTGCACGAAGCTGAAAAAGAAGTTAAAAGGTTGGTTAATGCCGGTCCCAGCGGAAAAATAATTTTTACCGGCACCGGAGCAACCGGTGGAATAACAAAATTGCAGCAAATCCTAGGTGTATACTGGACTCCTGCTACCAAAAGCAGAATACAGAAATTTATTGGTGGTTGCAAACAAAGAAGTCTGAAGTATAATTGCCATCAGGACTTATACACTTACATTGATGAGAATGAACCGGTAGTATTTGTCGGTCCTTATGAGCATCATTCCAATGAAATCATGTGGAGACAAACTCTCTGTGAAGTTGTAGAAATTCCGCTCAACAGTGAAGGTAAACTTGATCTTATCGCTCTGGAGAAAACAGTTTCTGATAAAAAATATTATACCAGACAAAAAATTGGTTCATTCTCGGCAGCATCCAATGTTTCCGGAATAAAAACGCCAGTGTATGAAGTAGCTGCAATTCTGCATAAATATGGCGCTATTGCCTGTTTTGACTTTGCCGCCTGTGCCCCTTATGTAGACATAAACATGAATTACAGTCCCGAAAGCTATTTTGATGCTATTTTCTTTTCTCCACACAAATTCCTCGGAGGACCGGGAAGCTCGGGCGTCCTTATTATTAATGAAAAAATCTATCAGAAACAGCTTCCTCCTTCAGTAGCAGCCGGCGGGACAGTATCTTTTGTGACAGAAGAAGATGAAAGCTATGTTGACGATATTGAAGAAAGAGAAAAGCCAGGAACCCCTGGGATTTTACAAGCAATTAAAGTTGCACTTGCTTTCAAATTAAAAGAAAAGATTGGTATTAATGTCATAGATGAAATTGAAAATTATTATCTGACAATGTTTTATAAAGCGTTTGCCGGAGAAGACAGAATAGTTTTTTACGGAACTTCTAATCCATCAGAAAAAATCAATATTGTTCCGTTCAACATTAAACACCGAGACCGTGTATACCATCCCAAATTTATCACCAAACTGATGAACGATCTTTTTGGAATTCAGACCAGGGCAGGCTGTTCCTGTGCAGGTCCATACGGACACAGACTTTTAAGTATTGATAAAAGTCTTTCAGAGCGGTACAGAAATCTCGTCACAGAAAACGGTTTAGGCGCTTTAAAACCGGGTTGGGTCAGACTGAATATGCATTATTCATTATCGCATGCCGAATTCAACTATCTCCTGGATGCAATAAAATTCATTATAAATAACGCTGAAAAATTTCTTCCCCTTTATCACCTGAATTTTACAAACGGTGAATGGTGTCATATCAATGAAGATCAAGAAACTCCTGTTAGATTTGATCTTAAAAATATTATGAAGCTAGGTAATTATCAGCTGACTAACTGTGGGAATTGTGCTGAAATTTATAGCAGATGTTTGAAGGAAGCAAATGAAATTGCTTCAAAATTGTCTACTACAAAAGAATATTTGAGATTATCTCCTGAAATTGAAAAATTATCATTCTTCTATGTAGTAAACTCAAATTATAATGATTTGAATAATTGCTTTTGTAATTGCTGTATTCCAAATTCACCAGACAGCTCTCAGTCATAAGTAATATGCCGTGCAATCGGAAGAATATTATTAAGGAGAGCAGTCTCCCAAAAGCACGGCAGTTATTTTCTTGATTAAAGAATCATATTTAAATTTTATTAACCCTCTTTTGTGTAAAGAAAAAAATGCGATTACATGATTCAGGTTTATCGACATTTACCGAGAAATCTTTTAATTCTGTCATTCTGATAATATTAAATCCCGCATCATCCAACAACTTAGCTACTTCAACAACTTTAAATACAGTATTGTAGATAACTTCCTTAAAACCCCGAAATAACTCCTCGTCAGTTTTTTTTTCGAAGCAATAAACAATCGTATATGCTCTTTTCACTGCTTCTTCAAAGAAAGAATCAGTAAATACACAAGTATCATCATCCCTGTGAACCAGATGTGTACCTTTCCACATATTTCGCAAACCCATTTCAGTGTTGATATCAAAAACAAAATAACCGTTGTCTGAAAGTACACCATGAACACTGTTAAAGCATCCGCTTAACTGTTCATAGTTTTCCAGATGATTAATAGAATCGAATAAACAGGTCACAAGTCCATATTGTTTCTGCAATGAGAACTCGATGATATTTCCCTGAATAAATTCAGCCGAACCTTCTTCAATATATGTTTTATTGTTATGTTTGGCAAATTCCAGCATAGAAGGCGACAAATCCAATCCGGTTACATGGTAATTCCACCCCAGAAATTCCTCTGACAGATTCCCTGTTCCACAACAAAGATCAAGAACATTTCTGTTA
>JAQVBK010000058.1 GCA_028690365.1 Candidatus Cloacimonadota bacterium | reverse complement strand
ACTGTCAGCATGATGCTGAAAAAGTATCTGTTATAGAAGGATACATTGAAGTTACCGGTGGAAAAGTTTGGTACAAGATTGTCGGAGCTAAAAAAAAGGGAGTTCCTTTACTGGTAGTGCATGGCGGTCCGGGAGTCCCCCATGATTACTTGGAAACATTGGATATTTTTGCAGAACAACGACCTGTAATTTTCTATGATCAGCTTGGTTGTGGAAATTCCGATAAACCAGCAGATCAGTCATTATGGACAGTTGATCGCTTTGTAGAAGAATTAGAGCAGGTAAAATCTTATCTAAAATTAGAGAAATTTCACATTCTTGGGCAATCCTGGGGAACGATGCTGACAGTGGAGTATCTTCTGAGAAAAAAACCAGAGGGAGTTTGTAGCATCATTCTCTCTGCCCCATATCTTAGCACAAATCTTTGGGTGGCAGATCAACAAAAATGGATTGAACAGTTACCACGAGAAATCGCTGCTACCATATGTCAACATGAAGCTTCCGGAGAGTATTCTTCCCCCGCATATCAGGAAGCAATGATGACTTTCTATAATAAACATGTCTGTCGTTTAAACCCCTGGCCGGAATGCTTAAACAGATCAATGCAGAAAATAGGTTTTGAAATTTACAGTTATATGTGGGGTCCCAGTGAATTCACCATGACCGGTACTCTGAAAAATGCCGACCTTACCTCTCGACTGAAAGAAATTGACCTGCCTATACTTTATACCTGCGGAGAATATGACGAAGCAACACCTGAGACCACAAAATACTATCACAATTTGACGGTTAACTCCGAAATCCATATTTTCCGTGATGCTTCCCACAGTCATCATCTGGAAAAAATAGATGAGTTTTATACTGTTGTCAGAAATTTTCTGGGCAAACATGAATGATAATTTGTACTTTTTGGGTTGGACTGCGGTATCATCACATTTTCGAAAATAACATCATCAGTCCTTACTGAATTTTATTCGTTGACAGTCGCGAAGTTGATTTTAAAAGGGTTGCACACTTAATTAAAGGGGAAAGGAGTTTCGGTGAAAAAAAGATTAATTGAACAGACGGTGATTTTTTTTAGCATTCTGAAATGGATAATTTTAGCTACTTTTGTTGGAGCAATTGTTGGTGTTTCCACCACAATTTTTCTTAAACTTCTCCATTTAAGCATTGACACGACTAACAATTATTCTTTAACTTTTTTGTTTTTACCTTTTGCTTTTTTTACAAGTGTAATCATCACAAAATATCTTGCTCCAGATGCCGAAGGTCACGGCACAGAAAAAGTTATAGAGGCAATCCATAAAAATCATGGAAAAATGAACATTATGGTTGTTCCGGTTAAACTCGTCAGTACCATTATATCAATAGCCAGCGGTGGTTCAGCAGGTAAGGAAGGACCTTGCGCTCAGATTGGTGCAGGTTTAGCTTCAACATTCTCCGACATCTTTAGATTCAACAACGATGACAGAAAAAAACTTGTAATCTGCGGAATAAGCGCCGGCTTCTCTGCGGTTTTTGGAACTCCTATTGCCGGAGCAATTTTCGGAGTAGAAGTACTGGTAATCGGGAACATACTCTACGATGTACTTTTACCCTCTTTTGTTTCAGGAATTGTGGCATTTCAGGTCTCTGTTTTACTCGGCATTGAACACTTTTATCATCCAATTGAAATCGCATCTTCCTTTGACCGGGTTCTATTTCTCAATGTTTTGCTCTCCGGCGTATTCTTTGGATTATGTGCTTTTCTGCTAATAGAATCGTTAAAACTTTTTAAAACTCTTTCTGCAAAAATACCACTCTGGATGCCTTTTAAAGGAATTATCGGTGGAATTCTGCTGATTATTCTAAGCCTGATTTTTTCTAAACAATTCCTCGGATTGGGAGTAGAAACAATCGAATCTACTCTGGTGGGCAATAAAGTAATCTGGTACGCTTTTCTGATGAAAATCATCTTTACTAGCATCACTCTAAACTTTGGTGGAAGCGGCGGGATTCTTACCCCAATTTTCTTTATTGGAACTACCGCAGGAGTTTTCTTCGCCGATGTTATGAATCTGGACAGATCGATTTTCGCATCAATAGGTTTAGTTGGATTACTGGCAGGAGCAGCAAATACTCCTATTGCCGCCAGCATAATGGCAGTAGAAATTTTCGGCTCACGAATTGCGCCCTATGCTGCCATAGCGTGTATCATCAGTTTTTTGATGACAGGTCACAGAAGTGTTTATCATTCTCAGATGATTACCGTGAAAAAAGCCAGATCTCTGGGCATGGAATTGGGTCAGGAAGTTGACGGTATTAAAATAACGCATAGCTTAGAACAAATCACAGAATCAAAAATCAAGTCTTTTCTGATTTCAAGGTTTAAAAAGAATAAAAAATAGGAGGATTTCATGAGAAAGATTTTTTCATTTGTACTGATTTTTAGTATTGTTGCCAGCATATTGTCTGCCGGAACACTGGAGAAAAGAATTGAATCGTTAGGCAAAGAGAACGCAAAACTTTATCTGCAGCCAATGATTAACTCATTCGGAGCTAATTTAAATAGCGGATTTTATAATACCGCCAAAGTTCTGGGAACTCTGAAGTTTGGTTTTTTTGTTAATGGAAGTTTAACCTTTGTTCCAACAGGTGACAAAAAATTTACTTTAAACACAGATGGAGTACCAGCCGGATATATTGGCGCTACAGAAACAGCTACCGTACTGGGTGATGAAGGAGCTACTCTAACTTACCAGGACAATAGTCTGAAATTGCCTAACGGAGCAGATATCTCTGCAATTCCTTTTGCCATGCCTCAGCTTCATGTAGGAATACCTTTTGGAAATGAACTGATGTTAAGATTTACCCCTACCTTCAACATTAGTGAAGATATTGGCTCATTCCATTTCTGGGGAATCGGTTTAAAGCACAGCATCAGTCAGTACATTCCGTTAATTCCTATTGATCTGGCTGTACAAGGTGTTTACCAACAGATGAAAGTAGGAGATATTCTGGAGTTCAATGCCACAGCTTTTAACGCACAAATAAGCAAGACTATTCTCATGTGGACACTCTATGGAGGACTTGGATATGAGATGACCAACATGAAAGCCGAATATGAATATTTACCAATCGTAACCGGCGACGATGCCGAGGAATATCTTACTCCCCTTAAGGTTAACCTTGAAATGGAGTCCGAAAATGATATTCGAGCCACTGTGGGTTTCCGTTACAGTATTCTTTTAGCAAAGTTCTATGCTGATTATTCTATTTGCAAATATCCTGTCTTGAATATTGGCGTAGGTCTCTCTCTGTAAATGGACTTTTTTGATATAGTTTCTTCTCGTAAAAGCATCAGGAGTTTTTCAGATAAGAGTATTCCTCCTGAAATTTTGGAGAAAATCCTTGAGGCAGGGAGATTAGCTCCTTCCTGCCAAAACAGGCAATGCTGGCGATTTATTGTTGTGGATGATAAAGAAAAAATTAAGTCGCTTACTTTCAATAGCGGATTAATCGGAACAGTAAATTTCTTTCTGAAAGAAGCTCCACTGGCTATAGTTGCCTGTGCAGACATTAAAGCCAATTGTCGTTTAAATGAACAGAACTATTACTTAGTTGATACAGCCATATCTTTTCAACAGATGATGCTCACTGCCTGGAGTTTTGGAATCGGAAGTTGCTGGTTGGCGGCATTTAATGAAAACAAAGTTAAGTCAAATCTTAAAATACCCGACAGATTCAGAGTTGTTGCTCTGAGTCCTTTCGGTTACCCTAAAGAAAAAGAAGGGTTATACTCAAAAGCTGTTAGTACCTTTGCTGGCAGTAAAAACAGAAAAAGAAAAGAAGATATCATCCATTTTAATGAATGGTAAAACAAGAATAAATGAGGAATTATGGAAATTAATAGAGATTACCTGGAAAAATTACCCAAAACAGATTTGCATGTTCATCTGGATGGGTCAATGAGAGTCTCAACTATTTTTGAACTGGCAGAGCAACAAAATGTTAAACTGCCGGTGAATACCCATCAGGAATTGATTGATCTGATCTGCTGCGAAGATAGTTGCGAAAGTTTGGAAGATTATTTGCGCGGCTTTGCAGTTACCCTGAGTGTTCTGCAAACAACTGATTCTTTAAAAAGAGCAGCATTTGAACTGGCTGAAGATGCTGCCAAAGAAAACATTCGTTACATAGAAGTTCGTTATTCTCCAATTCTGCACACTCAAAAATCACTAAAACTTACAGAAATTTCCGATGCAGTAATTGAAGGTTTATTGGATGCAGAAAAGCTATATGATATCAAAACCGGAGTCATCATTTGCGGTATCAGAAACATGGATCCGGCAACTTCATTTAAACTTGCCGAATTGGCAGTCGCTTATAAAAACAGAGGTGTAATTGGTTTCGATCTGGCTGGAGCAGAATACAATCACCCCGCTAAAGACCACAAAGAAGCCTGCGAACTGGTTAAGAAAAACAATCTCAATATTACTATTCATGCCGGAGAAGCATACGGTCCAGAAAGTATTGAACAGGCTATTCACAGTTGCAATGCTCACAGACTTGGACATGGCACCAGACTGATTGAAAGCGGAGAATTGCTGAATTTCGTTAATGATCATAGAATTCCTCTGGAAATATGTTTGAAAAGCAATGTTCAAACTAAAGCAGTAGAAACATTGAAAGAACATCCGATTGAATTATTTATAAATTACGGTTTAAGGGTAACCCTTAATACCGACAATCGATTGATTTCAAACACTACCTTGACTGACGAATATCTGCTCTTGAAAAATAATTTCAATGTAGACTATCTCGATATTAAAACCATTATCATCAATGGTTTTAAGAGTGCCTTTCTCCCTTATAGAGAAAGAGTAAAACTCATCAATAAGGCTTTAAAGGAGATGGAAATACTGGAAGAAACAGAATTGAAAGGGAAAATTCCGTTAGAAGAAAGGATATGAAATAATGCATTCTATACTCTTGTTCGTAATACTGTTTATCAATGTCGCTGTTTTCCTGCTCTTATTCTTTCTTTTCAAAAAATCCTCTGCTTCATCTGATGAGCTTCTTATTCAAAAAACTTCAGACATTTTGAAAGAACTACTGCAGTTAGCCTACGAGAAAAACACTCAGCTGCTCAACGACAACATGAATAAGATTATTCAAACTCAAAACGAAATCAACATTAAAAACAGTGATAGACTTATCGAGTTCTTCTCCAGAATAACAGACTCATTAAACGAACAAAAAGTCTCAACTATGGACAATCAATCAAAGTTTGCAATACAGATAGAAACTCAACTGAAAGAAATAATTAAAACAAATTCAGAACAAAATCTCAGAATGATTAATAGTCTGAATGAATTCCAAAGCAAATTAGAAGAATCATACAACAGTTTCAAAAAAGAGATGCTGGAATCAAATCAAATTAATCTGGAAAAACTAAGCTCGGGAATGCAGATAAAACTAGAAGAAATTTCTGAGAAAGTTGACAGCCGACTGAAAGAAATTGTTAAAATCAATAATGAACAAAATCTAAACATGCTTACTTCACTTAATCAACTCAAATCGAAGATTGAAGAGTCTTACCAGAATTTCAAAAAAGAAATCAATGAGACCAATCAGAGTAACTTTGAGAAATTAACCATCAATATTGAACGCAAACTGGATCTAATTTCGGGGAAAGTTGATGAGAGACTAAATGAAGGATTCAGAAAAACCAATGAAACTTTCGTAAAAATTACCGAAAGACTAGTAAAAATTGATGAAGCTCAAAAGAAGATTGAAGCGTTGTCTACAAATGTCAACTCTCTTCAAAATGTCCTCACCGATAAAAAAACCAGAGGTATATTTGGAGAAGTGCAGTTGAACCAGATTTTAAAGAATATCTTTGGCGAAAAAAACGATCAACTTTACTCGATTCAGAAGAAGATTGATGATAGCATTGCAGATGCAGTAATTTATCTGCCTGAACCTCACGGAATGATGGCAATTGATTCGAAATTCCCTCTAGAAAGCTATACCCGCATGTTTGATGAAACTATTACCATTGAAGAACGAGATGCTGCCAGAAAAGAGTTCAAACGTAATGTAAGAAAACACATAGACGATATTTCAAGTAAATATATTGTTAAGAATTCAACAGCTGATGTCGCTGTAATGTTTCTGCCTGCAGAAGCAATCTTTGCTGAAATTAATGCCTACCATCCCGATGTTATGGAATATGCGGTAACCAGAAACATCTGGGTTTGCTCACCCACAACACTTGTGGCAGTACTGACAACAATTCAGGCTGTAATCCGTAACATAGAGACTGGCAAACAGGCTAAAGTGATTCAGGAGCATCTCGCAATTCTTGCTAAGGAATTTGAGCGTTACTACACTCGTTGGAATTCGATTTCAAGGCACATAGATCAGGTTTCAAAAGATGTCAGGGACATTAACGTCACTAGTGAAAAAATTTCCCGCAACTTCAATAAAATTCAGAAAGTTGAGTTCACCTCAGTAACACTTGCTGACCCTGATAATATCGTTTGGGAAGACTCAGCAACTGATGAGGAGAATTGATGTTTGTCTGCAAAGAATGCGGTTTTGAATCTCAAAGATGGACTGGCAAATGTCCCGGTTGCGGTTCATGGAACAGTTTCATTGAAACCAGCCGAATAATCGGGAAAAAACATAAAAAATCAAGAACAATCCCCGAAGATGATTCGGTCCCGGTATTTTTGAAAGAAATTCCCCTGGAAGATATTGCCAGATTGACAACAGATGTAAAGGAATTTGACGGAGTTCTGGGAGGAGGAATTGTCCCCGGAATGGTAGTTCTGATTGGCGGCGAACCCGGAATCGGTAAATCGACATTGCTACTGCAAATATCAGACAAAGTATCTCTGAAAGATAAAAAAGTTCTCTATGTTTCCGGGGAAGAAAGTAAAGAACAAATCAGGATGAGAGCCCACCGTTTGCAAATCAGTTCAGGTTCACTTCTACTTTTATGTTCAAATGACACAGGGAAAATAATTGATTACATCAATGAAAGCGATCCAGATCTGGTCATAATTGATTCTATTCAATCTATCTATCTAAGTGGAAATGACTCTGTCCCTGGAAGCGTTTCTCAACTCCGAGAATGCACAGGGCTGATAACGAAAGTTGCCAAGCAAAAGAATATTCCCGTATTTCTGATTGGTCATGTAACAAAGGATGGAATAGTAGCAGGACCGAAAATTATTGAACACATGGTTGACACGGTTCTTTATTTTGAAGGTGAAGTAAGAGGACAATTTAAAATACTTCGGGCAATAAAAAATCGATTTGGGTCTACTAATGAAATCGGAATTTTTGAAATGGTTTCGGCAGGATTGCGGGAAGTTGATAATCCTTCACAATTATTTGTCAATGTGGATGAAGAAGCTTCGGGATGCGCAGTTGGCTGTATCATTGAAGGTAGCAGAGCATTTCTGGTTGAAGTTCAAGCTCTGGTTTCTGATGCCAATTTCGGTACTTCTCAACGGGTAGCTGTAGGATTTGTTCACAAAAAACTGGCTATCCTGATTGCAATCATCGAAAAGAATCTCGATATCCAACTACGGCAGAGCGATGTTTTCATCAATTTGACTGGTGGTATTCAATCTGATGATACGTCCCTTGATCTGACTACCATCTGTGCAATAATCTCCAGTTATACAGACAGAACTATTGCCCCAAAAACATTAGTTATGGGTGAAGTGGGACTTAATGGCGAAATACGTCCTGTATCTTATGCTGAAAATAGAGTGAAAGAAGCTATCAGGTTGGGTTATCAAAACATAATACTTTCTGAAAAAAATAAAGTTACGGGAAAGAAAGCTAATCTTATCAGAATTTCTCATTTGTCTGAATTACTGAAAAAACTGCTTTGACAGCAATCTTTAATACTGTTTCATTAATACTGAGCCTTTGTGAAGATCGCCAAACATTGCTTGACAGCAATTAATCTGCTGAACTGTTTGGTTATAATTTTTGTAAAATATGCAGACGTGGGAGGAATTATGAAGAGAATTATTCTGTTTTTCTTAACCAGCTTTGTTCTGAGCATAAGCTTATCTGCTCAGGGAAATTATGAAGACTATCTCAAACAACAAGATGAACAATTCAGTGAATACAAAGAGAACGAAATACAAGCATTCAAGAAATATTTTGCCCAGCAGGATTCAATGTTTGTTCAGTTCAAAAAACAAATTGAAAAAGAGTGGAATGAATTCATGCTTTCAACACCGAAAGAGTGGGTTACTTATTCTCCTGATTTTAAAGGAAGAAGTCAGGTGGATTTTGAAAATGGAGCTGTGATAGTTGAAGCAGTAATAGAGAAAAATATTGAAGGATCTGAAAAAAAAGCACAGGAGCTTGCACTCAAACACATCAAAACTATCGTTCAGGAACCTGACAGAATCACGAATAAACCTATTTTGGCTGAACAGGTAGAGATTCCTAAATCAAAAGAAAAACTCACACCAGCTAACATAGAAAAAGCTGCCCAGAATATAGTGGAGAATGGAAAATCAGAGACCATTACAGGAGCTGACGGAAAAGAACGGATAAAATTTACTATTACACTTAACATGGCTCCTGATCATCTGAAAAAACGAATAGCAGACTACAAACCAGAAATCGAAAAACTTTGTCATAAAAACAGAATTGATCCCGCTTTAGCTTTGGCAATCATTCATACAGAATCTTATTTTAATCCTAAAGCTTATAATAGTCATGGCAACGCTTACGGAATGATGCAGATTGTACCAAAATACGCCGGATTAACTATGAATAGCGTTCTTTATAAATCAAATTCTCAACCAACTGCCGAACAACTTTATAACCCCGAAATAAATATGGCTATGGGTATCGGGTATCTACGCTGGCTGGCCGACAACAAATGGGACCGAGTCACAAACAAGACTAATCAGTATTATGCCATTATCTGTAGCTATAACGGTGGTCCCGGTACTATTTACAAAGCCATGACCGGAACTATGAAAAACATCGGAGATAAAAAATGGAACAAAATGTTTGAAGATTTGAATAAAATGGACAGTAACAAGCTGTTTAAGAAACTTCACAAGGATGTTCCATGGGAAGAAACGAGAAATTATATCAAGCTGGTTACCGAAAAAATGGACAAATACTATAAAGAGTAAATTTTCCCAAAATGATTTTTAATGCTTTCATCCTATTAAGAGTGGAGTTTTTATGTTATTTTTTTCTATCGGTGTTTTTATTAGTTCTTTGAGCTTATTTCTACTGACAAATGAAATCTCTGAATTAGCGGAAAACACAACCGGCGACTCAGACAAAGATGATACAATCCCCGCAGTTGCTTCAGAGTCAGTAGAACCTATTACCGAAGCAAACAATCTGTTTCAAAAAAACCGCTTTCAGGAAGCTTTGCAAATCTATCTTTCTGAACTTAAACAAGCAGAAACAAACGGAGATAAAAAACTCATTAGCAAAATACTGAATAATATTGCTTCTGTTTATTACAATCTCAGAGATTTTACACGCGTAGAAGAATTTTGGTTAAGATCAGCAGAATTAAAGCTTGAAATTGGCAGTTTTCACGAGTTGGGACACATTTATAACAACTTGGGAAATCTGTATTCACAGTTAGGAGACCTTGATAAATCGCTGAGTTATTTTGAGAAATCACTGGAATACAAAAATACCTACAAACAGGAAAAAGGTATTTCTACAACACTAAATAATCTTGCCGGACTTTATTGCCTTAAACAAGATTATTCCAGAGCTCTGGAATATCTGAATAAAGCACTGGAAATTGCCAGATCCGAAAAAAATCAGATTCAAATTGCCTTTTTCCTTAACAATATCTGTCGAATATACATTGAAAAAAACAATTCGGAAACAGCACTCGAATATGCAAAGGAAGCTGAATCTTTTGGTGATAAAATCGAAGATGATCTCACCAAAATGCAGATTTATCAAAACTTAACCGATTGCTACCTGAACTTAAAAGACTATGAAAAAGCATTTTTTTATCAAAGTAATCAAATCAAAATTAAAGAAGATATTTTTCACAAAGAGAAAATGCTGGAAATAGAGAACCTTAAGAAGAAGTATTTGGCAGAAGAAATGGAACAAGAAATCAAAATGCTTATTGATTCAGAAATTGAATTGAAAAATGCTAAAGAAAGATATCAGTTTCTTTTTGATAACTCTCTGAGAGGAATCCTCGTAGTAAGAAAAATGGCAATAGAAATTGTTAACAAAAGATTCATTGAAATGTCCGGTTATCGTGAGGATGAAATTGTCGGAAAGAAGTACTATGAATTATTCAAAAACAAGGATATCAACAGCAATATTTCCAAACTTGACGGACAAGAATTAACTCTAAAAAATAAACTATCAACCAAAGGTCTCACGGTGGAAGTTAATACCAAAGAAACGATATTTGAGGGGAAAATCGTAAACCTCCTGTTTGTAACCGATGTTGCAAAGAAAAGAGCATTGGAAGCTCAAAACATAGAGAGAGAGAAACTACAGGCTATAATTGAACTTGCCGGAGCTATTTCACATGAAATGAATCAACCGCTCCAGAGTGTAATGGGATATGTAGAATTGCTGCTGCTAAAAGATTACAGCTCCTATGGGCAAATTGACTATCTCAAAGAAAGATTAATAAAAATAGGAATTAGCCTGAAACGCATGGATGAAATCACCAGAAAACTAACAACTATAACTAAATACAAAACCAAAGATTACGTTGGACAAACCAGAATTGTGGATATTCTGGAATCAGTAAAAGAGAAGCTGTCCGATGATGAATGATAGTTGAGCAAGTATCATAAATTGATCAATCGCAGTTCAGGGAGAAAAGATGATAACTTTCAGAAACGTTTCTGTCCTGTCAGGTAGCAAAACAATAATAGATAACATTTCGTTTACAGTTAGCCATGGAGAAAAAGTCAGCATCGGTGGAGCATCAGGTTCCGGTAAGTCCACTATTCTGCTAACTTTGATGGGGGCATATAAACCTTCCCGTGGTGCAGTATTTTTTAACGATCAGGAAATAACCGCCAATAACATATCACTTGTTCGTCATGCCGTTGCCTACATCGGGCAAGAACCTGTACTCGGATCTGATACAGTCAGAGAAGGACTATTACTCCCATTTACTTTTAAATCTAATCGTAATTCTCTGCCAACTGATAAACAAATAGATACGATTCTGCAGAGATTGAAGCTTCCTCCTGACATTCTCAATCGAAAAATCGCACTTATTTCAGGTGGAGAAAAACAGCGACTTGCAATTGCCAGAGCACTACTTTCAAACAAACAGATATTTGTAGTTGATGAAATAACTTCTGCTCTCGATGAAGCCAGTAATAACATAGTTCTTGAACTTTTCCTTCAATCCGATTTCACTGTATTGGCAGTATCTCATCATAGACAGTGGCTTGAGCAATTTGATAAAGGAATCCACATCGTAGATGGGAAAATCACTGAAATTCAACAAAGAGGTAAAATATGAACACTCAGGATTTAAATTTTACTCAGTTGCTAATCGTCTATGCAATGCTTGCCATTCCATTGGCAATCATGACAATTTATAAAATTGGGTTAAGCAAGAAAAGTATTATATCAATCGTTAGAATGTCTATACAATTGGCTCTGGTTGGTTTGTATCTGAAATTTATCTTCTCATTAAATAGCATTCTGCTCAATGTAGGTTGGATTCTGATTATGATAACAGTTGCATCTTCCAACGTAACCAGTTCAGCCAATCTAAAAAAGAAAATCTTTCTCCCGCGTTTGTGGGGAGGAATTGCTTTTAGTACATTGAGTGTCCTATCCGTTTTTGTAATAGCTGCAGTAAGACCTCAACCATTTTACGATGCCCGCTATCTTATTCCAATCAGCGGTATGATTCTGGGTAACTGTATGCGTGGAAATGTAGTGGGATTAGAGAGGTTTTTTTCGGATCTGAAAACAAACCATAAGGAGTACATGAGCAGTATTTTTATGGGTGCGACAGTAAGTGAAGCAGTCAAACCATGGATTCGTCTTTCACTTGCTTCGGCTCTTGCTCCTACTGTTAGTACTATGGCAACTATGGGTATAGTTTCTCTGCCGGGGATGATGACCGGACAAATATTGGGTGGTTCAAGTCCTTTGACCGCTATTAAATATCAGATGGCAATAATGGTCGCAATTTTTGTAGCAGTAACACTGGGTACCTGGCTAAATCTGATTTTTTGCATCAAGGCAGGCTTCAACGAATACGGCATGTTGCGAGAAGATATTTTTACAGATTAATTTATTATCCTTCTTGAATCATTTCTAATTGAATTTAGGCAGTTCTTCTGTTCCCCCATATTCTCAAAGCAAAATATGAGAATAAAATCATAATCAAACAAATAGCAATCCAGAAAAATGATTGAGAAGGCTGTTCAAATATCATTGATGTATTATAAAAGAGCACTGCTGTAACCCATGCTAATGTAGTCAGATACAGGGTATTAAAAACTGCCCAGAATAAATTTGTTTCCCTGTATATTGCTGCAATAACTGCAATACAAGGTGTATAAATCAATATGAAAAGCAGATAGGCAAACGCATTTCTGCTACCCCCAAACTGCTTCACCATTTCTTCCTGAACAACTGTTTTCAGCAAATCGTCTTCCTCATCTCCCTCACCTTCAAAAAATGTCTTAAATGAATTCACAACTCCGTCTCTGAAATTGAAATCTGTTTCGTCTTCACCAAGTTCGGACTGAGCCATACCAGAATACAGCAAATCCAAAGTCCCGACTACAGATTCTTTGGCAAAAATTCCCGTAATCAATCCAACCGTAGCCGGCCAATTCTCGTCAGTGATCCCCATCGGTCTGAATACAGGATTAATGATTTTGCCTATACCACTCAACATAGATTTATCGATTTCCTGATTCCCGAACTCCCAGTCGGATGAAATTGAGTTCAGAAAACTGATGATAATTATGAAGAATAGAATTACTTTCCCTGCCCTGTAAATAAACCCTCTCAAACGCAACCAAGTATGTAGAAAAACACCATTGAAAGTAGGGATGTGGTAAGTTGGCAGTTCCATTACAAATGAAGTTATATCACCTTTCAGAATAGTTTTTTTGAAGACAAGTCCTGTTATAATTGCCAAGAGAATTCCTGTAACATATAAAGAGAAAATAACAAATCCACCTTTACTGGGAAAAAATACTGCTGCAAACAGAGCATATACCGGCATTCTTGCTCCACAAGACATCAGAGGATTAATGAGAATCGTATGCAGTCTGTCATTTTCATTCTCAAGAGTTCGGGTAGCCATTATCGCCGGCACATTGCAACCAAACCCTATAAGCATAGGTATAAAAGCCTTGCCGGGTAGTCCAATATAGCGCATAAATTTATCCATTACAAATGCAGCTCTTGCCATATACCCTGAATCCTCAAGGAATGACAACGATAAAAACATAAAGAAAATTGGCGGGACAAAAGTAGCCACAGTTTGAATACCTCCACCAATTCCGTCTGCCAATAGAACAATTGCCCAGTTGGGAAAATTTAGTGAATTGAGAAGTTGGGCAAATCCATCTACAAAAATTGTTCCGAAGAGACTGTCAAAAAAATTTATGAACGGCTCACCGAGATTTATGGTAAGATAGAATACTAAATACATTATTCCCAAGAATAATGGAAGCCCCAGAAGCCTGTTTAGAACAATATTGTCGATGCTGTCAGATATAGTCTTCCTCAATTGATTATCCCGTTTCACAACATCTTTTGCTAAGCCGTGAATGAACCCATATCTGCCATCAGCAATTACTAGTTCACATGAATCACCAGTGTGTTTTTCGATTTTCTTGCTGAAGTTCTTAACTGAGTTTTCAAATCTGTTTTTGGTAATTTGATTGGCAAGCTCATCATTTTCCAGAAGTTTCACTGCCAGCCAACGTTCATCCACCGATTCTGCAGCAGCATTTTCTGATACTTCTGCTTCCAGCTGTTGCAAACAAGTTTCAAGGTAGGAATCATAGAAAACTCTGGTTTTAGTTATTGGTTTACTGTGTGCTAACTCAATTATTTTATCTTTCAGCTCATCAATTCCTGTTTTCTTACCTGCAATAATTGGAATAATTGGTATCCCAAGATGTTTTGACAGATGATCTATCTCGATAGTAATTCTTTTCTCTTTAGCCATATCCATCATATTCAGAGCTATCAGAATAGGAACTTTCATCTCAATCAATTGAGTAGTAAGATATAAATTTCGTTCCAGATTGGAAGCATCAAGGATATTTATTACTAGGTCAGGAGTATTTCTGAGAATGTATTCTCTGGATACTTTTTCATCAGGTGAAAAAGCTGAAAATGAATAAATGCCAGGCAAATCAATAACCTGAATTGTTTCATTTTTATGTTTGAACACACCCTCTTTGTGTTCAACTGTAACTCCCGGCCAATTGCCGACTCTCTGTTTTGACCCTGTGAAAACATTGAATAGAGTAGTTTTACCACAGTTGGGATTACCCACCAGTGCAATTGTAATCATTTTATCCATATCATGCTCCTCATATAATGAGTACCTGATTTTCTAATTGAGAATTATTGTCAATTAAAAGTTTCTTATCATCATAAAAAAAAGAACAGCATGAATCAATCATGCTGTTCAGATTTGCAAAATTCGTTTTTATTATTTAAGGTAATCTTCTATTGTCGTGTAATCGATAGATTTAGCAAATTCTATAACTTTTTCTTTTGGTACATCGTTACCTCTGAAAGTAACCAGAGTTTTACCATCATCAAGCATAAATTTCACTTCACCTGAGTTATTGCTGTCATCGTATTCTACAGTTGCTTTGTAGGTTTTAATTCTTGTAACATTAGCGCCTGCAGAATAAAAAGGATTTGATAGCATAGAGCCAAAACTTGCCACTAAAGGAGATTCAGTATTAATAACAATGGTTATTGTTGAATATTCCTCTTTTCTATAAGTCTTTTCTACCCCAATTCCACCACCTAACAAAGATGCATCATAGTTTTCTGTGTTGGACTGTTCTCCGATATAATCCTGGAAATCTTTTGGTAATAATTTTTCCAGACCGGTAATCTGCATCTGTCTGATAAGTTTGATTGCAAAATTGAGTTCAGCTGCAGCTTTTGAATACTTACCTTTTTGGTATAATTCCCTTCCTAAATCAATCTGGTCGAGAGCATCGTCTGCCAAGATAAGTAAACTCATCGACATCAATAGAATAACTGCTAAGATCTTTTTCATTTTTCCTCCAAATTATTTTGTGTCATAAATTTGTATTTAGTTATTTAATCAAGTTTTTTTTAGTCCACCATCTCAGGAGATAAATCTATAAAAACCAGCTCGTTACGTGACCCAATTCTGAGCACAGGACCCCAGGTTCCACTTCCAGAAGTAACGTACAGTTTTGAACCAGAGTTGTGATAAATCCCATAACTATGTCTATAAGCAAGCTTAACAAGATAATTGAAAGGAAAAATCTGACCATTGTGGGTATGACCTGATAG
>JAQVBK010000335.1 GCA_028690365.1 Candidatus Cloacimonadota bacterium | reverse complement strand
AAGGCGATCCTCAGGATCGAGCGGCGGGATGCGACGCGGAGGGTCGTGCTGGAGAAGCATCGGTCGCGGCCGGCGGATACGTCGTTTGATTATGTGATTGTGGAGGAGGGGATCAGGGGGGTTTGAGGGGTTTGGGCTTGGTTTCTGGAAAGACTGGTTGGCCTACTCTTCAGGCTGGGAGAGGATTGCCGAGCCACTGGAGTGGATAGTGGCCCATATCACCAATAGACTCCGGTATGTTCGCCTGGGCTCGAAGGTGGACTTTGTGGGGGTATTGATTTTCCCGAACGGAGAACTGATATGCCGATCAATGTAAGACAGATGGATTAATAAAAAGAGATAATTAAGGCAAATAATCTCCAATGAATGAGTAAATAGAAAATAGGATAAATATTAAAATCGTTAATTTTATCATTGGTTGATATTTAATCAGATCAATTGTCTGCAGAGATGTAATTTTTATTGATCGGGTATCGTGGTATCATGGTTGAAATATCAGATGAATTGGAAAAACTTCGTTTAAATTTACTGGATCAAACTTTAAGAAATGGATTGCTAAATTATCGTCCTTCAAAAAGGCGGACTATAGAAATCATCAATGAAAGACCAAAAGAATTGTACGACATTCTCGTTTTTCAAGAGAATTCAATGCGATTTATGGCTACAAAATCTGAGGACGAAGATGATGCCAATGAATCCACGCAGGAAGAAGATGATACTGAATCAAATATCTGGCTTCTAAATGATCTATCTGAAGAAGAACCAGATCATTATTTTGATAATTACCTTGATACACCCTATACTCCTGAAAACTTAGATAAGCGCCTATTTTATGCATATAATCAGTCCAAAGCCATCTTTGAGGAACAGGGATATTCGGTGCTCTATATCGCACTGGGTTTTCTGGAATGGAAAGAATCAAAAAACTCCATCAAATCGATTAAGGCACCGCTCATCCTTGTGCCAGTTGAGCTCGCACGAACCGGTAAGAAGAGGACTTTTTCACTGAACTGGACTGGCGATGATATTTATACGAATCTTACGCTTCAAAGCAGACTCGAAAGTATTGATATCCATCTTCCAGACTTTGAGATGCCAAATGACAAATCTGGGATTGATGAGTATTTTGCAGCAGTCGTTAGTGCGATTGACGGGCAGAGTGAATGGAAGGTATTCGCTGAAGCGTCTGTTGATTTCTTCAACTTCCGAAAATTTGTGATGTATAAAGATCTTGATCCGGCAACCTGGCCTGAGGGGCAATCACCGGCAGATCATCATCTTGTTCAGGCTATTTTTGATCCAAAACCCCCTGAACCGAATGATCATGTAATCACTGAGTCAGAAGTGGATAAAAAAGTCGATCTGTTTACATCGTATAACATTCTTGATGCTGACTCGTCTCAGATTGCTGCTATTGAAGCGGTAAAAGCAGTACAAAATCTTGTAGTTCAGGGTCCCCCAGGAACTGGAAAGTCTCAAACTATTGCGAATATAATTGCTGAACTACTGGCAAACGGAAAATCTGTGCTTTTTGTCAGTGAAAAAATGGCTGCACTTGAGGTGGTAAAAAACCGCCTTGATAATGTAGGTCTGGGCAACTTTTGTCTTGAGTTGCACAGTAATAAAGCGAAAAAAACGGCTGTCCTTGACGAATTGCGAAGATCAGTTTCTATGGTGAGTCCACAGGAATATAGTCTCGATCAAGAAATTCGTGAAATTGAAGATCTCAAAAGAGATTTAAATGCATACGTTACCACAATTCATTCACCAATAGGGAATCGTAATCTCACTCCTTTTGATTTGTTTTCATTAAAGGCTAAATCTGAGTCTTATTTTAGACATTGTGGACGCCGTATGCAAGGCATACGCTTTTCTAACCCTGAATCTTGGGAGGAAAACGAATGGATTCGTGCAATGTCAATTCTTGAAAATCTTCACAATCTCCTTCCGATTATCGGTTCGATCAAAGATAACCCTTGGAAAGGATGTGCCTTGGGTATTATTCTCCCACCTGAAGTAGAATGCATCAAAGATAAAATAAATTCATCTCTTGAGAATTATGATGTTCTAATTCAAAATTCAAAGAATTTTTTTGAATATTGTGGGGTGAAAGCTCCTGCTTCGGATCTGGATATCTGTTCAATTATAGATGCTGCACAAATAATTGCTGATGCACCCCAGATCACGGAAGACCTGTTGAAAGCGCCTGAATGGGACACAAATCCTTCAAAATCAGTTGAATTAATTCAAGAGATCGAGAACTATCGATCATTAAGGCAGAGAATATCCAGAAATTTTAATGATTCAATATATGATACCGATCTTAATGGCTATATTGAGGGGCATTGTCATCTGATGAAAAAGGCGAGGCTAGAGTTATTTTCTTATTACAATTTAATGCCTCAAGATTTTGACAGTATCCATTTTCATCTTGGTCTGATTTTAAAACACAGAAGATTGAGATCTATTATTGTTGACTTCGATGCATATGGCCGGAATGCATTTGGAAAGCTCTGGCTTGGTCTAAAGAGTAATCACCAACAATTGAAAGATCTGCAAAGTGTGTGTCTAACCTTTCAGGATCTATCAAAAAAGAATGTTTTACCTCCAAAATCTGTGAAATTCATCGAAAATGGAATAGATAAGGCTGTTTTGAAAAACAGATTTCATGTGATAAATTCGGATGAAATTACGGATCTTCTTCAGCATATTGAGCACTATCAACAGTTGAAGAGTAGTGTTGGTACGATCTTTGATCTGGCAATTCTGAACACCGATCTGATAAATATAAGGGAAGAATACGAAAACTACTCAAAAAAGATGCTAAAGGTCCTTTCTTTCAGGTATAGGAACCTAAAAAAATCGATTGCACAGTATTACTTGAAGCCGCCAGTAGACGATGCCCAGATTTTAAGAGATCTTGATCTGGTAAATGAACTGAATCGAACTCAAATGAGTATCGAATCGAAGAATGATATTTTATCTGCATATTTCGGTACCTATTGGAAAGGAAAGGACTCGAATATTAAACAGCTCTCTGAAGTTAGTGAATTGGCCCGACTCCTTACCAATGAATTAGACAAAGGAGCAATTTCTGAGGGATCATTGTCATTGATTTCTGAAGGAATCCCTGTAGACATTCTTACTAATGCATCTTGGCACTCTCTTGCCAAAGAAATCGACACTGTTATTTCTGCACTAGCGGAATATCCCGAAATCGACAGTAAAATCCGATCGCTATTCAGAGGAACATTCGAAGAAATTAATTTTGAAACTTACTTTTTTGAATTCAATGAGTTCTTATTGGACCTCAAAAAATTCATCACGCTGCATCTTCGAG
>JAQVBK010000334.1 GCA_028690365.1 Candidatus Cloacimonadota bacterium | reverse complement strand
GATGATTAGGAAGTAAAAATCATAATCTGAAGACTGAATAGAAATCAGAACCAATTTTACTTAAAGTTAATCTAATTAAAACTTGAGAGGTCATATTAATAAAGTAATATTAATATTCTGTCATTTCAAACAATGACCTGTGAAAAGAAAAAGGAAAGTAAAGCTTTGTCCGAGTGGAGTACTGAAGATTTTACTATTATAATACGTACAACCTCCGCCTGAGCAGGAAAGGGGAGTTCGGGAGGCTGCACCAGCCTTGTCATCCGCACCCTGGCAGAACAGAATTTTCGGAAAAATGCCGATCCCAAAAATTACTAATAAATCAATAGTTAGCTTTCTCGCGGGTTCAAAAGATTAGACGGTTATTTCTTTTATGCAGATTTGAGAGTTAGAATCATTCGCTTCATCTATATCTATAATTACAGAATTCCAGGGGTGTGGCAGTGTTCTGTAGGTATCCGCAATTTCGCCATCTAAAATAACTTTAAATTCATATTCTCCCTCTGCCCAATACGTATATTTTCCTTTGGACCACGGCATCAACCATCGAAGCAGCAGCCATGATGATTTGGGTTGTGCTATATGCTCTTCGGGAGCCAGTTCATACGTTTCTTTGAATATAGATTTATTATGCGAATCAAAGACTTCAACTGTTACTTCATGGCTCTGAAGGTCATTATTATGCACATAAAATAAAGGTGTTGGAGATCCGACTAACAAAAATGGGAAAACAACGAAATAACTCAACAAAATCAATATAAAAGTTCCTAAAAATAGGAATATTTTATGATGTTTTTTAATATTTACACCTCCATAAAAATGCAAAATATGACTTTAATTTAATGAGAAATGTAACTATTCAGGGTATAGTGATCATATTTATTTTATTCCTGAGAACTCATTCGAACCTTCAGGAAAGAGATTCTGCAATATTGAGCAGCTCCCCCTTATCAAGAGAAGAAATAATAGTAATTTCGAATTCCCCATCTTGCCAGGTCAGAGCTTTCATATTTCCACCAAATACAGGAGAAGTAGTACCTTTCGTATTATTGACCAGAATATATTCTCCTCCACTTTCAAAATCCTGAGTTTCAGGTAAACTCTGTTCAGAAATGCTTTCAACAATACGTATTTCATCACCTCCTTTTGTATATACGAGAGTGATTTTGTCGTAATGCTGCCCTGCAAAAACACTAAATCCGCTGTGAACAAAAGTGGAATAAGAAGTATCCTTACTGGAAGAGACCATTGAATAATTAAATTCATATCCTTCCGGAAGATATTCAGGCATAAGTATTTCAAAATCAATAAGTTTTTTTGCTTCTTCAAGCGTCATTTTTTGGAGTTCGTTTTTGAAGTCATCCGGACCTATTACTTTTACCTGCGCCCCATCCGGAATCTTAAACTCAAATTCAGAATCAGGAATTCCGGCATTCAATTCCATATCCCGGATTTCCACGTTAAGATAAACATTTTCTATGCTGTCATACAGTTCATACCTGAGAAGCATCCAGTTTTCTCTGTCAATCCAGATTTTTGATTTCCATTGAAGAAACTCGTTATTTGTATCTGAAGGGATAAGCTCAAGCAAATACACATTTTTCCCATCTACGTTCTCGGCCTCTATGAGAGAAAGTGACCTTTCATTTAGGGTTCCATTCAAAAACTCAGCGTAAACATCGGGTTCGAAGAGTTTCAAACCATCAAAATCATCAGAAATTTCCGTTTTGAAAACAGTCTTGGATTCGGAACTATAGATCCATTGGAAATCTCCATCAGATGCCATAATTACTTTCGTATCTTTATCCGGGTTTAGAATAGTTGTTTTCATTAAATCAGGTCTTTTCCACATAACTTCATGTATTTCCGGACTCTTTCCCCCGGAACTTGAATTTACATACATTGTATAAGAATAGTCTTCGAGGCCATTCACTTTCATCTGCATATTAGATACGACATCTTCAGCACTGGGTTGCACGTTATATGTAACCTCTTCAGTACTGGATTTCTCTCCACAACCTGAAATGAAAATGGATAAGGTAATCAGGAACAAGATGAGCAATAAATGTTTTTTGGATCTATTCTTCATGTATTTCCCCCAATTTAGATATATTTGGGATTAATTTTACCTTCTGAGAAAGCCTGAAACCCTCGTTTTTAAAACAACAAGTAGAAATTTGGATTTACACCCATCCAGCTTTAGAATTCTAACTTTTGAACACGAAAATGGGTGTAAATCAACAGTAAATTAGCAGCACTGCCTTTTTGACACATCAGTTTTCAAAAACTGAGTTTAAATTACACAATTGCAGGAGTTCTCTCGAATTGCGATTAAAGTTTTTACAGGCAGATATGCGTAACATTTAGCTTCCAGTTTCACGTTTGTCTTGTAACTTCCATTGCTCGGTACATCGATCGTTTCTGCCCCAGAAGCTGTGCATGAGCTTGCAACCTGGTGAACAATTGCAGGCAAATTAATAGGTTCGCTTATCCAGATTGTTACTTTCATCTCACAAGGTGCTGGAAAAGAAAATTCTTTAGAAGTCACTTGACATCCGCTTACAAACCATGATACATTCATATATCGACTTCCATTGGAACGTTGATATAACTTGGAAGTAAATTTTATGTATATATCTCCGGTACCATCAAGATATTCTTTAGTGCAGCTATTTACGAGAGTATCTCCTAAAACAAGATCTGGTTCTAAAAGTTCACTTTTTTGCTTTTCACATATATTTTATACACTTCTTTACTTACTCCAGAGGCAGAATCAGGCAAGCCTTAAATAACCGCAAAGCTAACACTAACCATGCCTCCGGGCACAATGGAGTTCAAATCTACTCTGGAAGGTGCGTTTGAACTCCATAAACTATTTTCTCATACATATTATATAAAATAGAAAGTTTTTCACCACATCATCTAACAATAAATGCTGAATTTACTATTACTTTCATCAGTTGTAACACTTTAGGTGAGAAATTACATGATGATTTTGACAGAATGATTGTAACTCCCAAATGTCGCCAGTACTTTTTTTACAACAAAAAAGAATGTGAAGTCCGTAACTTCACCTTTTATTTAATTCGTTCTGAAAACTTCTCGGATATCAGGAAAAGGATTCGGAAATATTAAGCAGCTCCCCCTTATCAAGAGAAGAAATAATAGTAATTTCGAATTCCCCATCTTGCCAGGTCAGAGCTTTCATATTTCCTCCAAATACCGAAAAAATCGTACCGGATTTGTTATTGACCGGAACAGGATCTCCTTCACTTTCAAAATTCTGAGTTTCAGGTAAACTCTGTTAAGAAATGCTTTTTACAATAAGTATTTCGTCTTCCCCATTCGTA
>JAQVBK010000333.1 GCA_028690365.1 Candidatus Cloacimonadota bacterium | reverse complement strand
TATCTAAGTCGAACATTTTTGAATCACCAAAAATCACATATTTATTGCTCAAAACATCAAAACCTTCGAAAAGATAATTTAAGTTTTCAAAACTGACGATATTCTCCATAAACAAATTGAGACTATCCACAAAAACTTTAATATATGGGTATATTTTATCGGGTGTCTGCATATTACCTACAGCTACATATTCTTCTTCAAACATACCGGGACGAGACATTAACGCTTCAATCCTGTTATATGGAATAAATATAGAATCATGAAGGGTACTCTCAAGCTGATGATAAGCGACACTATTTCCATCTTTGTCGAATTTTTCGAGAAATCCAATGCTCGAGTCGAAGCTTTCTGTAATTATTCCTGTTACTACGCATCCGCTGTCTGCTGTTCCTGTTACTGCACTAGCGAAGATTCCGAGAGAAGGCATGTTCCAATATTCTTTTGTCCAAATTTCTTCAATATTTGGAGATTTCTTTGAAACATATGCTAACTGACCTAACCCCGAACCACTATCCTTTCCATATGCAAAATATAGATTCCCATCAGAAATAGTGTCCAGATCATTCAGATAGAAATTCTCATAGCCACCTCCAATCTTTCTAGTCCAAAGAGAATCTCCGTTTTGATCTATAGCAATAAGCCAAATCATATCTTTCTCTTCAGTAGTATAGACATTACAACTAATGAGATAATTACTATCCGTAGTTCGGATGATTTTCTTTCCTTTTTCAGATAATTCGTCTCCGTATCTTCTTTCCCATGTATCAATTTTCTGTGAAAATATTTGGGCTGTTACCATTATCAGCATAAAACTTATCAAAGTTTTCATTGCTTACTCCTCTGTTACAGACTTTATTTCATGTTGAAAGAAAGTTTGGAAAAAATTTGTTGTTTGTCAAGTTCTTTATTAATATATTTATCACCTAACTCGGTATGTTCTCATGAATAGTTATGCGAGTTCATGTAGTTGGTCATAGCTTTAAAGATATAGATGGTTTAGGCTCGATTTGTTTGTTTTAAAAAAGTGTGGAAGTTGCAACAGATCATAACATTAGAAAAATGACCTGACCGTGTTATGTTTACTTGTGGGCTTTTTTCCATGACCGTTGTGGGAAATAGTGATTAGAAACTGGTGGGGGTTATTGAGCTACTGGTAAAAGATGTATTAGTTTGGAGAGAAACCAAAATTATTTCATTTGAAAAACTAAGATTTGGGATTATCTTTCTGCAATAGGTCAAAAAGGACTAAAACATAAGTATTTCTGCAATGAGGTCAAGTTTGATAATTAAAAAGCAAGTTATTTTAAGCACAATAAAAAAACGGAGTTTAGTATGAATCGCATCTTATATTTATTGATTCTTTTTTCAATCTCTTTTGCATACTCTAAAACCATTTACGGCGAATATACTTATTCCTACAGCGATGCGGAAACATTAATTGACGCCAAACAGATATGCCAGACCCTCGCAAAAAGGGACGCCGTAGAGAAATTCGCTACCTTTATCAGGAGCGAAACTGTCGTAAGGAACTATATTACCGAAAAAGACGAAGTGATAGCAAATGCAGAAGCAATGATGACCGATGTTAGGATCGTAGAGGAAAATATAGACAGGCTGAACACAACAATTTATTATAAGATCAGCGCGGAAGTTGATGAACAAAAAATACTCGGCGTTTATGAGGAAAAAGAGCGCATGAGACTTGAACAGGCTGAAGCTGAACATAAAGCACAGGAATTAAGACTTGAGGCTGAAAGAAAACTTCAGGAAGAGAAACTTGAAGCCGACAGGAAAGCTCTAGCAGATAAACTTGAGCATGAAAGAAAACTTGCGGAAATAAATTATAAAACCAAAGAAATAGAAAGCTCAATGCTGATAAATCAGAAGGATAAAAGATACTGGAGTACTCAAAAGTGGATAGCACTGGGCGCTTTCGCCGGTTCAGCGGTTCTCGGTACTTATTTCAATTCAGAAGGCACATCTTTTAAAGACGAATCCGATGCTTATTACGACGATTATCTGAAAGCAACATCCACTTCAACAGCATTGAACCTTTACGATCAAGCAGTTAATTCCGCAAATAAATCAGATGATTTCTATAACTACAGAAATGTCACTTTCAGCGTATCACTTGTCCCCTTGGGATATTTTTTCTACGCATGGTACAAAGAAAGTCAATACTAAATAAGGATCAAAAATGAAAAAGTCTATTTTAATACTGACAACAGCTATAGTACTGATTTTAGTATGGGCGTGCTCTGAATCCGACAACAACTTTGATCACGCAAATCCTTTCGACCCGGGCTGGGGTAATGTTACAGCACTTAACAATCTTGAGCTTCAAATTGAGAAGATAGACCGCATCAAGGTGATCTGGGACTCTGATTATTTCAATAAAGACGGCTACACTTTTCAAGTTGACAGGAAGATTGGAGAAAGCGGAGTTTGGCAGGAAAAGTACAAAGTATTCACAAAAGAAATTAACTTCTTTACTGACTCCATAGCTGCGATAAATGAGACAAACTTTTATAGAGTCAGAGTTGCTTATGACCTAAACCTATCTGACCCTGTTGAAGCTTCTGTTTCTAATCCTTTTCCCGCTCCATCAAATCTGAATTTGAATAGATCAGACATAAAAACTATCCATCTCAGCTGGTCTGACAATTCAAACGGCGAAGACGGTTTTAAAATTGACAGATATGCAAACGGTATTTGGAATGAGGAATATACAAGACTTGGAGCTAATATTACATCATGGACTGATTCTACGGCAGCTTTGAATGACAGTGTTCAGTACAAGATTTACGCCTACAGAAAAACTTCCGAATCGGCATCAACATTAACTGAACGGATAGAAAATTCTATTCCCGCTCCTACGGGATTGACGATAAAACAGAACGATGTAAGCACATTTGAACTTTCCTGGACTGACAACAGCAACGGTGAAGAAGGTTTTATAATACAGAGAAGTATTGACGGTGTTCCGTTTTCTCCTATCGACAGCCTGTCAGCAAACACGACTCAATATCTTGATCCGACTGTAGGGAAAGGAAAAGGCCTTAATGATGTTTCTTACAGAGTGATGAGCTATTATGGAAACTTTACTTCAAATTATGCCGAGAATATTGCCGCAATAGAATTTCCTGCACCAAGTGCCGTAGGATATGAAAAACTGACTGTATCATCGCTCAGAATATTCTGGACTGATAACAGTATTTCAGAAGACGGTTTCAGAATAGATAAAAAGACGGGAGCTGGCAACTGGGTTCTAAATTATGCTACAGTCGGAACAGATGTCAAGAGCTGGACTGATATAAGTGCCGAGATAAATGAAACACTTCAGTACAGAATTTAT
>JAQVBK010000332.1 GCA_028690365.1 Candidatus Cloacimonadota bacterium | reverse complement strand
GAAACTCTATATCTAAAATAAATTCTATTGCTGGTTCTGATAGTTCAGAATTATTCGTTCGAGTCTATAAATTCGTCACATTATGGCACTTAACTTCAAATTCTAGTTCAATTTTGTTATCTACTGGTTTTTTATCATATTCTTTAGGTGTTAAGAATGAGGATCTTGAGCGCGTGCTTGAAATCCTTGCATCTGCCAAGAAAGTTCGATTCAATGAAATTCTGCAACAATGGGAACTATTCGAAGGAAGTCCGATAAATCTTGAAGCATTGATAATCAAAGAAGCAGACGAACTTGATATTATTTCTTATTCGAATATCCTTAGGGAGGTATACGAGAATAGTTTTGTTTACTCGATAGACCATAACATCAATCATGAGATTGAACGATTCGGTGCAGTTCATTTTCAGTTTTCTGAAGATTATGACCCTCTTAGCTCTCCAGAATATTTCAAAGGTCAATCAGATGAAAACATAATCATTCACATCTATTCCTTTTCTGGCTCTGAAAGCGTACATTTTTCAGGTATTCATGGATATATGAGTTATGATCAGAAAATACTCATTAAGAATATTCGCAGGTTATCCACGTTGAGAAAGATTAGTTCAAATAATTACTATATTCTTTCTTATCCAAACTTGGCTTCGGAGCTTGAGTATGAAATAAGTGTATGTGTTCGTAATTTATCCGATTTCTTCAATTGCATCTTTTCAAAAAATACTTTCTTTAGATATGGCGTCGAGGAAAGTCTTGAAGTGAATTCGCTAAATGATATGGAGAGAGCTTTATCCAGAATTTTCGATTCCCGATATGAAAAGACTTTGCATGTAGTCAACGATCAAATAAATATGTATGTTTTAAGCAAACTTCAGGTGAACTCAATTAAACAAGTAATTGATGATATTTTGATAAAAGGAATAGCTAAAGCTGAGGAAGTATATACCGGTTCAAAACCGGCAGATCTCGTATATTATTCAATTATCAAGTATCTTCCAAGCGTTGGAAAAAACCGTCAAATACTTGATGATATGAATAAGGATTTGCATGAATACATTTCTCATAATCCACAGGGATCTTTATCAGATTTGCTCTTAATATTGACTTCAGCTCCATATGGGACTCGGCCACTCGTAGCTTGTATACTGCTTTTCGTCTTTCTGTCGAGTTATTGGCAAGATATCATGCTGTTTTCAAATGGCAATTTTATACCTTCTATCTCTTCCTCTGAACTTGTTGATAGAATTGTAGAACAAAATGACCAAATTAAGTACATATATAGTGTTTTTGACCATGCGAATCGCGAATATCTTGAAAAGCTTGAATCATTATTTCCAGATTCATCGGGCCTTGTAACAAATAAGTCCCTTAGCATTAGAGTATGTAGTGGAATGTATAATTGGCATTTATCTTTACCAGTTATTACGCAGCAAATGGTGGCAATGTCTATCAGCGATGCTTCGTTTCTACGATTAATAGCATCCACGAGAATCGATCCAATATCGTCTTTGGTTTCGCTGATGAATTTCAGCGATTTCTCCCAAGTTGTTGTTTTTAAGGAGAGAATTGAAAATCACATGGAGCAGTATTTTAGGAAAATTAAAGAGCGTATTACCGCTGCTTCTGGGTTCAAAAGTCTTTTCGAGTGGATTGGCTCGCTTCATAAAAGCGTAAAAAAGACCAATAGATTAGCCAAATATCTGGCCATTTCTGAGAATTTCTTAACTTTCTATTTCCCTCTTGTCGAAAACATAGATCCTACAAAATGGACTAAAAGTAGTTTCGAAAAGCTTGAAAAAATTGTTATCCAAGACCTTTACGAAGCTTCAGATAGTATCAACTTTTCTCATGTCGTAATTGATGGCGCAGAAAAATACATAAGGGATGTGGAAATATCTTTAAAGGGGAAAAACACCCTTGAAAACATAGTCAATACTATTGAGGCTACTAGGCGGTACTACACAAAAGATGAACTTGAGCAAATGATACTACACTTGCTGAAGAAGTACATCGAATAAAGGAGAATGAATATGGAGCGAGAGATAAGACATGTGGCGATGTTTAGTGGCGGTGCATCTAGTGCATTTGTTGCTAAATGGATTGTTGACAAGTATGGTAGTGACAACGTGATCCTGCTATTTACTGATACTTTGTGGGAAGACGCAGACAACTATAGGTTTTTAGAAGATACTTCTGAGTATATTGGTGTACCAATTACTAGGCTAGTAGATGGTCGAACACCTGAAGAGGTGTTCTTTGAGGAACGTTTTTTAGGGAACGCTAGATTTGCAAAATGTTCTGAGGAAATTAAGGTCAAACAAACATTAATATTCATTGAAGAATTGAGGCTAAAAAATTATGAACCGATTCTATACTTTGGAATCGGTCCACACGAGAAACATCGTGCAGAAAGTCTATCTAGTCATTACGAGCATTTTCCTCTAGAACCAGTGGAATGCCGGTTTCCAATGATAGATACTTTTAGTAAAGAAGTTAAAGCAAGAACAATTATCGAGAATGAATGGAAGATTAAACTTCCTCGTATGTATTCATTTGGATTTCGTCATGCGAATTGTGGCGGAAGATGTGTCAGGGGGGGGCATCATCATTACGCTAATTTATTCTTGATATGGCCAGAGGTTTATAAAGCGCAGGAAGAAATGGAAGAACGTTTTAGAAATCAATTCCAACTAGATGTGTCCATTATGAAAAAAGAAGGAAAACCATACACACTAAAGGAGCATAGAATAAATACGCTTGAAAAACTCTCGAATGAAGAACTGGTCAGGTATGCAAATCAAGAGGATTTGGATGATATACCTTGTTTTTGCTCATTCTCATAATTCTGAATGACAGAAGAGTTAACAATGACGACTTCAGACCGAGTTAATGGTTCAACCTTTTCTTTTTCGTGGACGGTATACTCAGAGTTTATTGCTGTTAAGTCAATCGATGCATCATTTATTCGTTATAGAATTACTGGAATTCCCAGAGCAATTTGTTCATATTGGGAAGTCAACTTTGAAGAGAATCAAAAAAGAAGTATAGCTATAGTTTTCTGTGAAGAGAGTTTTACAGGAGATATCCATATTACTAACAATAGAGCGAGATTGTCCTGGAGAAAAAATCTTCAGAATAAAATGATTGAAGAGTTTCCGAGACTACAAGAATCTAGAGAGACATATTTTGCTGTATTTCATAAAAGATTTAAAAACGAATACGACTTACAAATAATTGGGAGCGATCATTATTTTGAGAAGTTATACTTTATGCAAAATCCCAATCCTAGCGAATTCCCGATCAATTTCTTTGAAAAGAACCATTTTTTACACAGAATTGATGAATACAAAAGAAAACTACAAATA
>JAQVBK010000057.1 GCA_028690365.1 Candidatus Cloacimonadota bacterium | reverse complement strand
TTTTAAAGAAAACTGGAAGACTACATTGCTTTGATCTGCGAATACATTGTCACTTAGTAGATGAAGATAATCCTGATCACCGTTGAGAGAAATTTCTTCAGAAAAAAAATCTTTGCCGTGAAACTTCACAAACATATCTTTGAATGTTCCCTGGTAGGTAAATTGTCGATTTTTGTATTCCGCATTCACATCAAGTTTGAAATCAAGAGAGTCTACCTGATTAATCTGAAGATGATTATAATAATCATACAGGGACATAACTGCAGAAATCTCATTTTTGTTATTGATCTCAAACTTTGATTCTATTCTGCCTGATTTAGAGAAAAACCCTTCCAATTCTGCTTTGATATTCTTTTGGCTGTCTAAATTTATTGTAATATCATTGATAATTTCAAAAAAGTCAATTTGTTTATTTTTGTATACAAAAGCAAGTCGTCCACTTTTAACAGTCAGTTCTTTTAATAATTTTGCTAACGAATAATAATCTGGTGAACGAGAGGACTCATTTTTGGGGGTTGGAACAACACTAAGGTCAAGGAATATTTCAGGTTCATAGAGACTTATCTTTTCAATTGATTGTTGAGCCTTCAACTGAAGAAAAATTATCTTTAATAAATCATAATTGATGTATATCTGTTTTACTTTTACTTCAAAGAAATCATCAAAAGAATTGATTTGAAGATCAGTAATATTGATTTGTCTTTCATTAAATGAGAAGGAGCCAAAACTAACATCTGCACTCAGCTCTCTGGAAATCAGAGCAGAAACTCTTTTTTCAACATATTTATCTAATTTGGCAACTCTAACAAGAAAATAGAACCCGGCATTTATAATTACAAGAAATATAAAAATATATAAAAGCCATTTCTTTTTTTTCATAAAGCAAAATTAGTTTTGTTTTTTCAGTTTACCTTCAGACAATTTGTAATGAGTTTGCATAACTCCCGCAATATCAGGATTATGCGTAACTATCACAAACGACTGACCTGTACTTTTATTTAGGTTCAGCATTAAATCAATGATGCCTTTACTGTGCTGAGGATCAAGGTTACCGGTAGGTTCATCGGCAAATATAACAGCCGGATTGTTTATCATTGCCCTGGCAATTGCAACTCTTTGTTGCTCACCACCACTAAGAGTACTGGGATAGTGTTTTTTCCTGTGGATAATTCCAGTCAGCTCCATCATTTTTCTGGCAGCAGAAAGACTTTTCCCGTAATCTCTGGTTTTTATAAACATCGGCATCGCCACGTTGTCCTCAGCATTGAAGTCTTCTAACAGAAAATGAAACTGAAAAACAAATCCGATGCTTGAGTTTCTGAAATCCGCCAAATCAGACTGTTTCTTAATCTCTTTACCATAATATTCAATGACCCCTTTATCCGGCTTGTCCAAAAGTCCCAGAATGTGAAGCAGAGTACTTTTACCACAACCAGATTCTCCTGTGATAGCAACAGTTTCTGACTGACTTAGTTGAAAATCGGTTCCCTTTAGCACGTCAATTAATTCTTCTCCTTCAGAGAAAGTCTTGTAAATATTCTTGGCTTCCAATAAAAACATCATAACTCCAATTCTTCAATTTTCATTTTCTGATAACATCGGTAATCTGAAGTGAGTCAATTCTTCTTAAAGGTAAATAGCTGAATAAAAGAATGATCAGCATCGACACCATAAAAACAGATAACATCATAAATGGATTAAGCGAAATTGTTAGACGATCAATAAAGTAAACATCACCTTTTAATTGCAGAAAAGATTGTTTTGTCAGGAGAAATGCCAAAACTATTCCTAAAAACTGACCTAACAGAACGCTCAATAAACTAATAAGAAGAGCTTTTCCCAAAAACAACTGTTTCAAGAAAAATCCGGAAGCTCCAAAAGATTTTAATATTCCAATTTCTCTTTTTTTATCCAGCACTGACGCTAAAGTAAAACTTATTACATTGAATGATGCTATCACTATTAAAAATGTCAGAATAAAAAAAAGCACCCATTTTTCCAACTTTAACAATGAAAACAAATTGCCATTATAATCGATCCAGGTCTGAACCTGATATCTTCCTCCCGATTCATATCTCCATTTTCTAGCCAACTGCTGAGTTTCATCCAGATATTTCTGATCCAGCTTGACTTCGATCATGGAGAATTCTTTAAACTCCTGAAATTGAAAAGCGGTTTCGTAATTTGCAAAAATAAAGGTATTGTCATATTCGTACATACCGGAATCAAAAATACCGGTAATCAGAATATCAATTTGAGTATGTTTGAGACCAACTGGAGTCATTGTAGAATTAGAAGGACTAACCAGACTGATAGAATCACCTATATTCACATTGAGAATTTCAGCCAGTCTTACTCCAATAACAGCAGTATTTAGTGCAGACAAATCAGTTGAACCGCTCTTTACGTACTCTCTATAATTCGTAGGCGGGTTGTCTGCTTTCCAATCAATCCCTCTCAGAAGTGCTCCTTTGATTCTACCTTTATTTGTAGCCATAACTGATGACATTAACAGAGGCGAAAAAGCTGTTACTTCTTTTTGGACTTTCAGGTAGTCAGTCAATTGTTGAAGATTGTCTTGATTTATGTTTGTTGCACCATCCTTGAAGAAATAGATATGAGAATTGATTCCCAGAATCGATTTTTTCAGAGTTTTTTCGTATCCTTCAAAGAGAGTAGTCGCAATTGTCAACGTAGCTACTGAAATTACAATTCCGGCAATAAGAAAAAAAAGGTCGGACTTTCTGCCAAAAATCCGATTTCCTCTCAGATAGCTTCTCAAAAAAAACAGAATTGTTTTCAGCATTTATCATCCGCATGAACATCAGATAAATAATCTGCGCAAGAGGTAATATTGGCATTAATAGAGGTCAGTAAAATTGTGTTATCGTTATTTGTCGTCAGTCTCAGAGAAATACTATTTTCAACAATCTCGTCCAGAGATGGATAATGTGTTAGGATTTGTGAGAAAGGATTTGCGCCCAGAATCAATGTAACATTATCTTTGCAGTCAATCAGGCTATCCAAGAGTCTGTAAAAAGCTTCATTTCTGTTTTCCGTCGATATTTTCTTTATTCTTCCTTCCTCAAATTCCACCAGAATATTTTCTCCGTGAAGATTATCAAAAAACAGACTATCAGCTTTGAAACTGCCATTTAGATGAACTGAGTTGAGCATTATCTCAATTTTACCGGTTGGCAGATAGATAATGCTGTCTGACAAAAACTCTCCGTTAAAAACTCTTTTATTTAACCAGGGGGGAGTTATTTCAAGTCGGGATTCACCTGTAGAAATGCAGTATTTACCATGATCTGAAATTTTCTCAGACAATTTCTCAATTTTATCTTTTAAATTTTTCACATCTACAGATAAAGCTGTAAAAATTAGTTTTCTGAAATCCTCATATTCAAAATTAAAGCTTTCGGCAATTGATTTCTGAGGATAATCAATTAAAACCAATTGTTTCATAGATGCAATTGCCAGTTTAAAGATTTCTTCACTTGTGTGCTTCACATCATTTTTTAATCTTCTGGGAACATTTCTGGTATTGCAGTAACGAGGCGATATTCCAATTTCTATCATTTTATCGAACAAACTGAATCTTTTATTCTGATAATGCAGCATGTTTTTGTTTTTATCTATAGAAGGTTCTCCGAATATTCGTGATGTAAGTTTTTCAGTAGTTATTTCTATAACGGGGATAGCAAAATTTTTCCTGATACTAAACGCAATTTCCTCTAATAATGACAATTCAGCAAAATCGTTGTTATTGTCTCTGTTGTAGATTTCTGCGTCAATTAAGACAACTTCATCTTCTCTGACTTTAAGTATCTGATTGATCAGATTATCAACACTTTTTTTTATAATTTCGTCCATTTTTCGCCCTTGTATGATTGATTAAGGATAATTGCAATAATCTATTCTGAAAAAAAAATTGTACCTTTTTTGTAAAGAGTTTTATTGCTTGAAAAGCACATAAAAACAGTCAGGTTGTCAGATTAAAATATTTCCCGAATGCTTTTCTTTTTATGAATTAGAGAACTTGCAAATGAAAAAACCTATCTGTTCGTTACATCATGATTTAGGTTGAGCTCGTTTTTCTCGTTCAGAAACATAGTCAGCAAGTTCTTTATCGTCTTTATTTGAGAAATAATCTTTAATGCTGAGAATAAATGTTCTGTCGTCAGGGTCGATTGCTTTGATTAAAGCAGAAATCTTTTCGCCAGCTTCAAATGCAGAAGAAGGATCTTCAAGCATTTCCAGAGCCATCTCCTGTTTACTGATAAATCCCCTAAGGACAATCTTGTCATTTTTGATAAAAACGATTAATCCTTCTTTAGTGAGCTTTTCTATTTCCACTTCAGTTTCAACACCTTCATTTAGGTCTTCAGGGATATTTGCCCACGGATCCTCGTTAATCTGTTTAATGCCCAAAGCAATACGATGGAAAGGTTTATCTATTGCCAGAACAACCGCCTCAACCTCCTCTCCCGGAGAATAGATTGATGAAGGATCAAATTCACAGTTAGTCCAGCTTATATCAGATATATGAATGAGTCCATCAATGTCATCTTCAATTTCAATAAAGATACCAAAAGATGAGACACTTTTAACCTTTCTCTTAATTTTTGTTCCAACCGGCAAACGATTTTCAATGTCAAGCCAGGGATTAGTTATTAGCTGTTTTATACTCATCGCAATCTGTTTTGCATCTGCAGAAATTGAGAGAATCATTACTTCTATAGAATCACCTATGTTTAATAGCTGTTTCGGATGATTTACTTTTTTCGTCCACGACATCTCAGAGATGTGAACAAGTCCTTCCACGCCCGGTTCCAATTCTACAAAAGCTCCGAAATTTGCTATATTAACGACTTTCCCCTTTGCTTTACTTCTCACCGGGTATTTCGATTTAATGTAATCCCACGACATTGGACTCTGCTGTTTTAGTGCCAGATAAAGTATGTCTTCCATTTGATCATAGCCTATAACTTTCACTTTCACTTTTTGATGCAGCTTGAACAAATCTTCCATTGAACTGCTGTAGTCCATCGGCATATCGCTGATATGAAGCAAACCTTCTATGCCACCTAAATCTACAAAAGCACCATAGTCAACTACCTTTGTAATGTCTCCAGTAAATTCGGCTTCTATTTGAATTTTTTCTTTTAATTTTCTCTTCTTTTCTTCAATCTCTTCAATCAATACTTTTTTTCTTGAAATAACTATCTTGCTTTGATTACTATCAATGCTGGTAATTTTGAATCTGTCAGTAGTACCGATGAGGGTATCAGAATCTACTGTCTTTTTCAGATCAATCTCTTTATTGGGCAGGAAAGCCTGAACTCCTTCGACAAAAACCACAAGACCATTACTCTCTTTCCTTCTGATAATCCCTGTAACAGTTTCATTCTCTTCGTAATAAGTCTTTATTTTTTCATAATTAAGTATAAAATCAGCTTTCATCTTAGACAGTAATATCTGTAATCCTCCATTTTCAACACCTTCAATATATGCTAATACATCATCACTTTGATTTATGCTGGAATAACTGGAGAATTCACTTATTGGAATGCGACATTGTGCTTTAATACTTACATCGACTATCACCTCATTATCTGTTACCAGAGCAGCTTTTCCTTTGACTATCTGAGGAGGCAGACTGTTTAGAAAAGTTCTTTCCGCTTCGGTAATTTCTCTTTCCTTTTTTTCATTGTGAACAGAGAAAACAGGTTTTCCGTATTTTTCGTTCTCCTTTAATGTTTTTTCTAGAAGTTCATCTACGGATTCTTTTTCAACTTTAGCAGTTTCCAAAGGTTTAGGAGGGTTCTTTTTAAGTTCTTCCAGTTTCATATCGGTTTCTTTTTTCTTTTGTTCAAGCTGATCTTCTTCAGATAGTTTATTTGTTTCATCAGATTTCGAGTCTTTTCCCATATCCTGTTTTTTATCATCAGCTTCAACTTCCGAGCTTTTAGAATCCTCATTTCCCTGTTCCTGCTCTGCATCTTCTTCGGATTCTTCTATCTCTTCTAATTCTTCAGTTACTTCAGAATCTTTTGTACTTTCGTCTTCTTTATAGAGGTTCATAAGAAACTCCGCATCTTCGTCTCCGGTAGTTATGGCAATAAAATCCATTAAAATTCTTTCTACTTCCAGGAAGTTTTCTTCAGAAGCTATTTCAATGGCAGTTTTACCTACCGCATTTTTCATTTCAATATTTGCACCACGTGACAATAACAGTCTTACTGCCGCAGAATTTCCTTTCTTAACAGCCAGCATTAGCGGAGTAGTCTTTTCTTTATCTTTGATGTTTACTTTTGCCCCTTTATCAATCAAAGCTTCCATTACTACAATTCTAACAGACTTTGAATCGACAATTTGAGAAGTGTCAGCATCTGCTGATTCACCGCCTCTTTCCAATTGATTTTTAACTATTTCAGTCGGATCACTTTCAATAGCATAATATATTGCAGTTTTACCTTCTGAGTCTTCAGCATTTGTGTCAGCTCCTGCTTCAAGAAGTAATTTAACTATCTCTTCATGATCTTTGAGACAAGCAAACATAAGAGCAGTTAATCCACCACCGTCCCGCGCATTAGCGTCAACATTATATTTTACAAGGAGCTTTACAGTCTCTACATTGCCATTATTGGCAGCAGAAATCAGGGGAGTCCATCCTATACTATTGCGGGAATTGACGTTGGCACCGTTTTGTAACAATAAATCAACTATTTCAAGATTATTATTACTTGCTGCCCAGACTAATGCAGTATTATCAATTTCGTCTCTGGCATCGACATCTGCACCATTGTCTATAGATTTTCTAACTTCGTCAGTTAGACCATACAACGCAGCGTCCATGAGACTCTCATTGAGTTTTCTCTGCTCCACCGGTGATAATTTCTTTTTACTTGCTGACATATTTCACCAATCTTTTTTTATTTTCAGTTTCTGTACCACATAGGAAATCACATAAATGAGTTAATTAATTTATGAACAAATTCAATACGACAATTGACGTCAAGAAAAATAATTGCATTACTCTTAATTAATCGGATCATTGGAAAGCTTTTCTCTGATTTGCAAAGTCTTTGAATTTTTCCAGCATAACTACCGATATTTCCGGATTTGCCGCAACTATTGAAGAAGAATCAAAAGTAAACAAATCACCATTTATATCACTTATCCTTCCATTAGCTTCCTGCACAATCAATACTCCTGCTGCAACATCCCATGGATTCAAGTGCCATTCCCAAAAGCCATCAAATGCTCCTGAAGCAACCATACATAAATCGAGTGCAGCTGAGCCTGCTCTTCTAATTCCATGAACCTGTTTTAGAAAATAATCAAAATAACCGAGATTGTTTTCAGGATTGTCCGCATAATCATAAGGAAACCCGGTAGCCAGTAAACTATGTGTCAGGGACGTTACTTCAGACACAAATATCTGCTTTTTATTGAGATAACTACCAGCATTTTTTTCGGCTTCGTAAAGATCTCCGGTAATTGGGTTATAAACATAAGCTAATTGCAATTTGTTGTTAACACTCAAAGCTACCGAAATACAAAAAAAGGGAAATTTGTGAACAAAATTTGTAGTTCCATCGATAGGATCTATTATCCACAACAACTCAGACTCGGAGTATAGGCTGTCAGTTTCTTCGGCTAAGAAATCTGCTTCAGGGGTAAGCTCTTTCAGTTTTTCTTTGAGGTAAATTTCAACTCTGCGGTCAGTTTCCGTGACTAAATCAAATTGTGTACTTTTGGTATCATATCTGATATTTTTCTCAAAATTCTGTTTTATTATTTCACCAGCCTGAAGAATAGTAAACTCGATTTTTTTCTTGTTAAACATCGCATCTCACTATTTCTTCTACTGATTTCTGGAATTCTTCGAAATCGAAAGGTTTGTTGAGAGTAACCTGAGCTCCTAAAAGTTTTGCCGTTCTGAGATAATCAAAGTTCCACTTCAAACTGCCTCCAGATATACAGAGAACCTTAATTGTTTTGTTAATTTCTTTTAAATCTCTCAGTGTTTCCAAACCCTCTTTTTCCGGCATGATTATATCCATTATTACAAAATCATATAAGCTATTTTTATACATTTCCGTACCAATCAAACCATTTGCAGCCTCATCTGAATCATAACCAAGTTTCCCCAGAAATCTCCCGATTAGTTTTCTTATATCTTTTTCATCGTCAATTATTAGAACTTTCCCCATATTTACCTCTAATAATCCTACTTAATTTCAACAAATCTAATGTCAACAGAAAAAATAACTTTCTTGGTTCATGAAATCTGAAACCATCAGCTTTTCCAAGTATACAAAAGTGATTATAATGTCTGAACAAACTAAGGGGATTCTATAAGAGATGTGAATACAAAAAAAACGAGGTTGTTAACAGTGACACACTTATCAATAAATAATCATTGAATCCCAACACGTTATCGAAATAATACGTACGGTTCGGATACAATCTAAAAGCACGCAATTCCATTGATGCGGTTTGATATTTTGCTTTTGATACAGCTTTACCAATCACAGGCAAAGCTATCTTGGAATAAGCCTGTATACGGTTTTTTAGGGGCAATTTACTTAAGTCAATTCCTCTAATCAATAATGCTTCCTGTTCCAGTCTAATTTCAGTATTTAAAATGGGCACAAAATGAATAGTAGAAGCTATGATAAAAATAATTTCATCCGGAAACTTCCATTTTTTTAGAGAAATGAAATAATCCGCAATAGAAAAATTCAACAACAATCCTGAAATAAATACAATTAAAAAGAGTCTTAAGGATGAAGAAACGGCAAATTCAATTCCCTCTTCAGTAATTTTTAAAATCCACCATTGTAAAATCACACTGCCGGAGCGTCTAAAGATTATTTGAACTAACGCCAGTGAAAGGATAACCCTAGATATTCTGCTTACTCTTTTCACTGTTATTCTTAAGTTTTTCATTGAAGAATCGGATATTATCATAAAAACAAAAACGAGACCTATCAGAATGGTCTGAACAACAATATCTCTAAAAGAAAGAGAAAGCGAAGTTATGCAGGCAATAAATACAAGTGCAGATCTCAGACTGAACTTCATATTTCCAGTTCTATTGCAAAAATATAGTCAAAACCTTTGCCGGGATATTCATATGTTTCATAGTAAATTTCATCAAAAATATTTCTCAAACCAAGCAAAATTTTATATTTGTTATATCTGTAAGATAAATCAGCTGAATGGATTTCATAAGACTTCAGTGTTATATTGTCTTCAGATTCTCTTTTATCTTTCCATTCCCAGGAATATGATAGTATAAAATTCTTCAGATTATAAGAAGTAGCTATCTTCAAGCTGTTTTTAGGAACGTGAAGTTGTTTAAATTCACTTTTATCAAGATAGTTCAGATGGCTATAGTTAATTTCCATTTCGACAAAATACTTCAGTTTTAAAGAGATGTCATCGCCCCAACTGTAGATCTTGCCAATATTTTGATACATGTCATTTGATTTATCAATAAGATTGTTTATTTCATTATAAAATAGAGAATTTGTTATCGACAACGATAAACCATAAAAACTATTAAAAAAACTTTGATTAAACTCGAATTTATCTGCATATTCTTCTTTAAGATCGGGATTTCCACTTGAATTGCTAAATAATTCATGCAGACTGGGATATTTAGTATTTCTGCTGTAGCCAAGCGACAAATCTGCTTTATCAGTTTTTGTGAAAATCTGTAATGATGGTTCAAAATGAGAAATCCATTTATTGTCACTACTGACTCTAAAACCGGAGAAACCAGTCCCTGCACTTACCGTAAAAGCTCCAACCGGAATATCTGATTGTAGAAAAACATTATAGTAATCTGAGTGATTATTTACTCTTCTATTAACATATCCTGAACCACCAATTCTTGAGTATGATTGATTTTCATAGTTTATTCCATAGTAGAGAACAAATTGTTCAAAATCATGAGTCATCTTATTTCTGAAACCGAGGGTTTTATTGTCTATGTCAGACGGCCAGCTGGAATACATAATCTGCATATCCTTATCTTTGTATTCAGCATACCTGTCATTATAAATATCGCAAAAAACAGCACTCTCTAAGCTCATGTTATACTTTGCTTGAATATAGGCAGAAACTGACCCTTGAAATCTTTTCCAGTAAATAAATTGACGGAAGATAGTTTCAGATACTCCATAAGGAATTTCTTTTTTATCATTATCTGTATACCCAAATTGAAAAGTTAACGTATGAAAATCAAAAAGAGAATAGTTTATTCTACTTTGAAAATCCCAATTGCTTTTAGCGGAGTTATTTAAGACTTCGCCATTTTCCACCGATGTGGGCTCAAACTTATCAGAAAGTATCATTCCATCAGTATTAAATCGAGAAATACTCAGCCAGTAGTCCCATTTATCAAAACTCCTGGATGAAGAAATAGACAGATTGTAAGTATTGTTACGTCTTAATTGACTACTCAACTTCAACCAGCTTTTATTAGAGGGAGACTTCGTAATAATATTGATTACACCTCCCATAGTATTCACTCCATACACAGAGGCTACCGGACCTTTCATAACTCTGATTTCTTTAACTTCCGGAATAGGAATTGTTGAGAAATCGAGGTTATCGAAATAACCAGCTGATAATGGTCTTCCGTCAACAAGCAGTTTTACGTGTTTGTTCCCGAATCCTCTTATGCTGAGTGTCTTACCACTCTTCCCACCTTCAGTCATTTCTACACCCTTTACCAAATCTATTGATTCGCCAAGATCAACATCAACTATTGGTGTATTTTCGCTGAAATATTTCACATCGGATTGTTTAACAGAATAGTGATAAGCTTCGCCAACAACCTTGATTCCTTCCAGATGATAGCGTCGCAAGCCTGTTTTGGTTGAATCTGATTTTGTATCAGATTCATTTGCTTTGAGTAAGGTCAAAGAGAAAATCAGCAGTAGAATTGTAATTAACTTTTTCATGTATCCTCCTATCGCAGGAAGGCATGATAATTTACATTATCGCCTTTCCAATGGGAGGCATGATCGTTTCCAATCATACCCTAACGGCGAATAATCGTACCTGAGGTTTAGAGTTATCCGCTCGACGATAGTGTCAGGAAATTTCCAGAGATATTACTGTCAAGCCAAAGGTAATTTGGGAAATTTTGCTGTTAGATTTGTTTGTAGTTGTTAGTAATCATTTTGGTAAAAAGAGAAAGCTGAATACTGCATCCATAACAATTACTGCAAAAATTGATGCGACCACAGATTCGGTTGTAGCTTTTCCAACTCCCTCTGCACCGCCCGTTACGTTGAATCCGTAGTAAGCGGCGATAAATACAATCAGCCAGGCAAACACTACACTTTTGATGAAACTGACAATGAAGTCACTCGCTTCCAATGAATTTATTACTCCACTTGCGTAAGACACAGGACTCAAATCAAGATAACCAGTCGCAACTACTAGTCCTCCAAAAATTCCAACAAAAATTGAAAATGCAACAAGCAGAGGCATACAGATTGTTATTGCATGAAATTTAGGGACAACCACATAACGCAGTGGATTTATAGCCATCACCTTCAAAGCATCAATTTCCTCTGTTATTTTCATAGTTGCAATCTCAGCAGCAATAGCAGAACCACTTCTCCCCGCAATTATTATGGCAGTCATCATCGGTCCCATTTCTCTAACCATTGAGATAGCAATTAGATCTGCAATGAATATATTAGCGCCAAATCGTTTAAGTTGAGCTGCAGACTGGAGAGCGATAATCAACCCGATAATCAGTGAAAGCAACAAAAGAATTGGTAACGCTTCTGCCCCAATGAGTAAACTTTGCAGAGACAGAGAACCTTTTCGCTGATGTTTCCGGTTAGTTATCCCCACTATTGCCCAATAGAAAATATCAGAAGATAAAACAAGTCCATAGAAAAATCTTACTAACGCAGAATAAACGTTCTCTCCAAAAGACTCAAAAAAACTCTGTGGACGGACAGATTCAAATACCTGAATTCTAAGAGAAGAAAATGTCTGCATTGCTTTTTTAATCTTAGTTGAATGGTTTATGAAAAGCACATCTTTATTAAATAGAGAAATTTTGTTATATAACTCGTCAAGAAAGGCAATTCCACTGCTATCAGTTGAAGATACTCCGGCTAAATCAATTTTAGCAACTTGAGAAAAATCTACATTCTTTGTTTTTTTCATTAGCTCAGTAACGTTCACAATAATCAAATCGCCCTCTACAAACAGAACGGTTCCATCTACTGAAAAATTTGCGTTTTCTCTCATATTAATAAATAAAATAAGTTAATCTCAAGTAGAGAGTTTGGTTAATCAGAAGGTAGTTATTGTGGTCTTTTTTGTAATTGAAATTCACTTTGTAATCTAACGAAAGATGTCGTACAAGCCTCAGATTGATTATATTTTCCCATTCAAAATTTGCAGATTTATTTTTATCGAAAGGAATCAATAAGTCAGCATTTGATGAATAAGTAACATTGAATGGCAGCATGAATGAAGATACTACTGACATTTCCATTCCTTCCTGCAGAACATTTTCATTCTCTTTGTAGACTTCAAATTTCGTATCGTTTTCTGTTATCTGTCCTGAATATGAATAATAATCCTTATTGAAATCTTGTGTCATTCCATAACCAGCTCTGAGATTTAAATTTGAACGAGTAGAATTCAATAATCTAAGATTCATTCCGATTCCTTCTTTTAGCGACAACGGAAAAATTGCGTTTTTTACTTTGATTGATTTTGTATTAAGATGATAAGAAACATCGTCATTTCTATCTACAAATTTAAAGTTTGCTGTGGAGGGGTTATTAATCTTTTCCTGAAAGAAATGTGTAGAGGCATCTGCTCTGACATATGCACCGAGATATTTAAAGAAATAATAAATAAAAGTATTCTTCAGGCTGAAGTTATCCTGAGCAATTCTGAAATCAGTATCAGTATCTTTAATAGTACCTATTTCAATAAGATTTTTGAAAGTATACTGAATCGGGAATTCATCGTATTCAAATCTTGTATCAAGTTGTGTATTAAAGGTAATCTTTGTCACAGGTTTATCTTTGTCCTGAGAATTATCATTTGTGATGTTTGCATTCGCATGAATTGCACTTGATATTTTCCCCTTTCTTGAACGTAATGTTTCATCAGTATATAGTTCTCCGGCTCCTCTTATCTGACCGGTTTCTGAATCAACAACAATCACCATATCTTTGATGTAACCGGGTATAAGATCAAAAGTCACAAAATCTGTATAAGTATTGAAAGGCATTGAGTTTACCGTCAATTTATACTTAGCTGCCGGCAACACCCAAGTAGGTACTTTTTCACCCTTTTCTTCCAACACACCTCTTCCTGTTCCGTAACTTTCAGTGGTTTTAATGTCAAAAATTTCGTAGCGAGTATTAATGGAGTTACGGTTTTCATCTATTACGTTCACGGTCAAACATGCCCAATCAGGCTCAACAATAGTTTTTTTCCCGGGTATAACTTCAATTTCTTTGGATTGTTTTTGAATATCTGTTCCGCTTCCAAATTTTATGTTATAAACTCCTGGTTTCAATAGAACAGGTTCACCCATTATTCCATTGTCCACAAATGTCCAATTGGATGTATAAATATCATAAACCGGCTCCATGTCCGAATCAGTAAGAGCCGGCATTAAAAGCTTACCCATTCCAAGTAAATCAACAGAAGATACTGATTCTTTTGTGATAGTGCTAAACTCATCACCACTACTTACATCAGCAGCGATTGGTGTAGCAGGTGTCTGAAAATACCTATCTGCCAGTAACAAGAAGTTATCGGTTTCTTCTACCACGATTTCTGTAATCATTTGGGCAAAAACTTCAAAATCATCTGTAAACATTGCTTTCTGACGTTTAACAGAATATTTTACGAATACATTCTCCTGATTAGAATCTGTCAGATATAAATCCATGACTAACTGGGCAGCATATTGGTTCTCAATCTGTAAATATTCAATTCGTTTTACATCTGCTTTGAGAATGAGGGTTGCCAGATCGGCAAATGTTTTTCTTTGTACTCTGGTAAACATGTTATAAGCATTGATTCTGTCTGTTATCAGGTTAGTGATTGATTCTGAAGGTTTCTGAGCCCAAACATTGTTGTTGGTAAATGAGATCAGAGTATTTGAAGAACGAACCACCATTCGTGTCCGGTCATAAAGTCGCGGAATTGATGTTTCCAGAATTAGAAGGTTTTCTTGGTAGGGAGTTTGTCTGACTAGTTGCTTTTTTAATGGTTCAGAGAAATAATCCATCAGATAATGTTTCTTTTCTACAATTCTCACTCCAGCACATGAAACCAACAAGAGTGATGCCATCAGTATCGTCGTTAAAACTAATACTGTTTTTTTCTGAAGAATACTGAGAATCTTTGGTTTATTGTTATTCATTATCTACTCCTTCATTAATCATCTTGTCTTCGAGATTTCCAAATAACTGAAGGATCTTCAGACAATAATCGGGAGAATTCATTCAAATTATCCAGCGTTTCCTGCAGAATTTCGAGAATAGCAGGAATTTCATCTTGATTAGTTAAGAGAATTTGATCTATATGTCTGATTAATCTGTTAAGATTTTCTACAGTCTGATTTACGTTTTTATTTACATCTTTCAGATTAAGATCGTTTAGTTGAGTTGAAAACTTTGATGTATTTGCGACTATATTCGCAATATCTTCTTCTTCAATGCTGTTGTTGATTTTGGTTATAATGGAAGTAGTTTCTTTGGTCAATTGCGACAAATGAAATGATAATGAATCAAGATTATTGGCAATATTGTTGATCCTCTCCACATTACTGCTTATAACAATATCAGTATTTCTGATAATGTTCGACAATCTTTCTTTATTCTCATCATTAAGAATTTCATTGATATTGTTCAGTACCAGTTCCACTTTCTCCGTAATTATCTCAGCTTTGCCGGAAATATTGTCTATCATGCTTTCTCCGGTTGGAATTTTAGATTGAGGCGGTAATAGTTCTGCCTGATTCGTTCCTCCGGTAAGTTCAATCTGTTTGAGTCCGGTGATACCTACAAATATTAACTGGGCAGTAACATCTGTTTTTATGGGAACCCCTCTGTTAATGCTGAGTTTGGCAATGATTTTACTTACATCGTCACTGTCGATATATATGTCGTCTACTCGTCCCACTTTGATTCCCTGATATTTTATATCACTGCCAATTTGAAGTCCGTTAACTGATGTATCTATGAACTCCACATAATAAAAATCTCTTTTCTCCATTAGTTTACTACCTGCAACTAAGACAAAAAAAAGAATAATTAACAAGAATCCAATCAACAAAAAAACTGTAAGCCGAATTTTTTGTGCCCTATTTATCATCACTTCTCCATCTTTGCTGTTTGAATAATCGAAAAAAACGGAATTTATAATAATTGCAAAAAAATTATTATCTAGATTGTTGTAAAGGTCTATCTGATTATAATTGAACATTGGGAAAATTATTTGTCTTTTTTGATTGATTTCCAAGTTGAGTCTCAGATGTTGGTGTAAAATATAACTCATTGTTTTTCAGGTTAGTTGCGGACATTTTTGTTATTCTTACAACTTATAATCTGTAATAATCAGATATTTGATAGAAAAATATTTCATCTTTGTTTCCTTGTCAATTACTATTTTTATTTTTTTCAAAATGACCTCATACAACGGGCTGAAGCCCTGCGGAGG
>JAQVBK010000331.1 GCA_028690365.1 Candidatus Cloacimonadota bacterium | reverse complement strand
TCTCATCATCGATTGCGGTGTTTTTTTGTTTAAGTGTGGCAATTTCACTATTTAAAGCTTTATATTCTTTATTAGTTTTGATGTTTAATAGTTGTCCTTCATATTTCTGGATATTTTGAAAATTTGTTGTTTTTTCCAGTTCCTTTTTTTTCTGGTTAACTGAGTTGTTCTCTAGCTTGATTTTAACCTCATTGACTACTATTTCAGCAGATTTCGAATTATCCTGTAAACTTTTCAATTCTTCCGGAAGTTTGATTTTCAGATCATCTTTTTGAGTAATAATGTCATCATACTTCTGCATCAGAATGAGAGTTTTTAGTTTTTCTTCCATTGATTCGCTCCTTTTTTATCGTGAACCTATTTTCTGAACAACAGACTAATATCCATTGATTTATAGGAATGTGTAATTGCTCCGACTGAAATAAAATCAACCCCTGTTGAAGCAATTTTTTCAATGTTATCTAAATTTACGTTACCGGAAGCTTCGAACTCTGTTTGACCGGTATATTTTGCTACAGCGCTTTGCATAGTTTCAATATCCATGTTATCCAGCATAATGCGATCAGCACCACTTTTAACTGCTTCATCAACTTCTTCCAGATTGGTGGTTTCAACCTCAATTTTGTGAGAAGTATCATTATGCTTAACTCTCTTAACTGCTTCAGTTATAGAACCGGCAGCCCTAATGTGGTTCTCTTTGATCATAATCATGTCATATAGACCGAATCTGTGGTTGAATCCGCCACCTACCCTGACTGCGTATTTCTCGAGACTACGTAATAATGGAGTGGTTTTTCTTGTATCCAGTAGTTTGGTTTTTGTGTTCTCAATTTTCTTAGAATATTTACGTGTAGAAGTAGCAATTCCACACATCCTTTGCAGGAAATTTAGGGCAACTCTTTCTGCTTTGAGTAGAGAAGCTGATCTGCCCGTTATTTTGGCTATCTCAGTATTAGCTTCTACCTGATCTCCGTCTTTTTTATAAGCTACACATTTTACCTCTGGATCTATATAGGTGAATACTTTAAATGCGATATCGAGACCAGCAATTACGCCGGCTTCTTTGGCAACGAAAAAAGCAACCGACATTTCAGGTCCGAGGTCAAGACATTCAGTAGTGATGTCTCCGTTACCCAAATCTTCAAAAATGGCTTCTTCAATTATTGAATTTAGTTTCATTATCTCCTCTTTGCAGATAATAAAAAAAGCATCTGCCAAGATAGACAGATGCTTTTCTGTATTGCTTTATGTTTTGACTTTTGTTCGCACTTCTAATCATAATAATTACCTCTGAAACCACTCTTTTTTTTGCTATAATTTTGTCAAATATATATTCAGAAAGTGTGAACAGGTAATACGCGAGAGGTTATCTAATGCTTTTTAACATTTAGAAAGAATCAATATTTATTACTGATGCTTCAGTTATATATCTTTGAGAATTGATTAAATAAAAAAACCGTTTATGAAAAATCATGTGAAACATTTTTGATAAAAGAAGTTTTACGAGAGTCTCAGAATTGTTCCTTAATAATTTTAATATGATCAATAATATTGCTTGACTGGAAAAGAAGAATAAAAAAAAGAGTTCATATCTTTGCCGAAGTGGTGAAATTGGTAGACGCAGTGGACTCAAAATCCACCAGACTTCGGTCTGTGCCGGTTCGATTCCGGCCTTCGGCACCATTCTTATGCAATAAAACATACAAACATACTTCAGGAGGAGAAATGCTCACAACCCACAACATGAGTCGATTAACAATTTTTGTGATCTGCTTGGTAATCCTTTTACCTACAATGCTTTCAGCAGTCTCAAATGGGGCTTTGTTGTTTCTTTTAATTGAGCCTGGTTCAAAACCGGGTAGTTTGGGAAAAGCTTTTGTGGCTCAGGCTGATGATGCTTTTGCCGGATATTGGAATCCCGGTGCTATGGCGTTCAATCGTAAAACACAAATTGCCCTGATGCATACTAATTGGTTTGGCTCAGTCGATGGCATTGACGATATGTACTATGAATATCTGGGTTGGAATCAGTACTTTGATGAAATAGGAAATATTGGCGCCAGTGTTACATATATGACTTATGGTGAGCAGCAAGAGATAGATGAGGATCAAGTATTATTGGGAACGTTTACAAGTTATGAACTTGCTTTTGCAATGCATTATGGGTATCAGTTGTTTGAAAAATTGGGCTTAGGTATGAATTTTAAATTTATCGTTAGTGATCTGGCACCACCTGATGCAGCAGGTATAGCGACAAATCAGCGTGGTAGAGGATTTGCCTGGGGTTTTGATTTAGCAATGCAATACAGAGATCTGCTTATTGATAATCTGGATTTTGGTTGGACAATTCAAAATATTGGTCCCAATGTTACCTATGTTGATGAAGCACAAAGTGACCCTATGCCAATCATGTGGAGAATGGGTCTTTCTTACCGACCAATTGATTCAAAACTGAATAAATTAACCATAAATGCTGATTATCATAAGGAACTTGAAAATGAAGATTTTGTTCTGGCCAGATTAGTTACAGCCTGGTTTGATGATGATTTCAGTCAGGAGATTAAAAGTACAATTTTCAGCGTTGGAGCTGAGTATGTTTATTATGATATGATATCGTTAAGAGGCGGATATATTTACGACAGAGCCGGATCGTTCAAGTGCCCTTCTTTCGGTGCGGGAATACATCACGTTTTCAGGGGTATCTACAAAATAAACCTTGATTTTGCTTACGAACAAGCAGGCGAATTAACTGATTACAATAGAACTTATTCCATAAGTGTTGAATTCTAAGTGAGTAAAATATGATTAGAAAAGATACAACAGCCGGAATAGCATTTGTTATTCTGGCGCTTTTATTTAACCCCATTCTTTCTCTGGAGAAAAAAAACTTCAAAAATGAAGACTTGATTCAAAGAGTAACCAAGATACATCCTCTGGAACAGAATCTGTCTGCAAAGAAGAATTTTACGAGGTCAACTACAGGGAATAATGACAGTCTACTGGTTCTCCTTATTGATTTTCAGGAAGATGATGATCCTAAAACAACAGGAAATGGTAAATTTGATTTATCTGATGGCTCAGACTATCCAATTTCAATTGGCAGACCTCCCCATAACAGACAGTATTTCCATTATCAAATTGAGGCAGTAAGATATTACTGGAGAGCGGCAAGTCTTGGTTTTTATGATCTAAAACATGATGTTTATCCCAAACGCGATATTGCTGCTTATACTCTTCCGCATGAAATGAGTTACTATAATCCGGAAAATGCTAGTCAGGAATTGATGATAAGTCGTTTTGAGGAATACTTCAGAGATGCTTTTACTGTTGCGGACTCGACATCACCGGAGATTATTTTCTCTAAGTACCGTCAC
>JAQVBK010000330.1 GCA_028690365.1 Candidatus Cloacimonadota bacterium | reverse complement strand
AGAGTTGAACTGGAATACGATTCAGAAAAGATGTTTCTTTGCGGGACAATTAACAATGCTATCAGTTCAAGGAATGACTCCATTGTTGTTTCAATAATAGAGAGAGTCAAACCGGATTATTTGATACCAACTGATTATTCATTTGCTGCATTTAACCCGAACACTAAGATTCTTGTTTCCAATATAACAAATGAAGCTGAAGGACAACTGATTCATAAAACTATTATTAAGACGGACAGCATTAAAATAGGTGTTTTTACGATGTTTACACCGGATTTCCCTATTAAAAACAGATTGAGTCCGGATGCAAAATTCAAATATAAGACCCGACAGATGATCAGCAAGATTTCACAAGAACTTGCAGAAGAATCTGACTTTGTAATATTGATATCTTCACTGGCAAAGAGTCTGGATAGAGATATTATCAGTGGTCTGCCGATTAATGCTGTTATAAGCATAGATTATTCAAAGACAAGAGACAGCAGGATTAATCAAGATAAAACTCTGCATTACAGTTTGGCAGGCGATAAGCCGGTAATGGGTATTTTGGAATTTACAGGAAGAAGTGATAGTCTGAAAGTTGACTGGACTAGAAAAGAAAATGTTTTCAAATAAACTGGGTTGAAATGAAAAATGCAATTAACAGTTTTCTTTCATACTGTTTTGCCAGAAATTTGGCTGAACACACAATAAGGGCATATAAAACCGACCTGGGACAATTGGAGAGATTTCTTGAACCTTACTTTGAGAACGGAGTAGTGGTTCTACAGAATATTGCTAAACTCAATTTAAGAGATTTCTTAAGAAATCTGGGTGCTGAAGGCGTGAAAAACAGGACATTGGCTAGGAAAACTGCTAGCATCAGAGAATTTTTCATATATTGTCAGAAGTGTTCTTTAATTGAAACTAATCCGGCTGAAACTCTCAAAACCCCCAAATTCGAAAACAGACTACCTGTTAATTTTACTATCAGCGAAATTGATAAACTGATGGAAATACCAGATTTGGATTCTAAATTCGGAGTGCGTAACAGAGCAATGCTTGAGTTAATTTATTCTTCCGGACTGCGTATAAGTGAAGCAGCAGATTGCCGTTTGGGAAGTATTGATTTCGGGACTCAAACTATAAAAGTTATCGGTAAGGGGAAGAAAGAAAGAATAATTCCTGTAGGAAAAACTGCCCTCAGGTTTTTGCGTAAGTATCTGGAAATAAGAACAAAATTTGAGTCAAAAGAGAGTGGAGATTACTTATTTCTTTCTAAAAGCGGTCAGAAATTAACTCCGGATGAATTGCGCGAGATTCTCAACCGATATCTGACTTTGATAGCCAAATCTTCAGGATATACTCCACATGCACTCAGACATTCATTTGCCACTCATCTTCTTTCCAACGGAGCAGATTTAAAATCGGTTCAGGAGATGCTTGGACACAGTAACTTGTCAACCACCCAGATATATACTCATGTAACAATAAATGATTTGAAAAAAGTTTATAAAAATATGCACCCGCTTGCTAAGAAGGAAGAAGATGATTCTCGCTGATTTGGGTATAAGCGGTTCCGTTAGAATTCAGGCATCTAAATCTATCCTGAGCAGATTGTTAATAATCTCAACTTATCTTAGAGAAGGTTTTGAGATAAGAAATTTTTCTGAATGCCTTGATGTAGTGACACTTATAGAGAACCTTACCAAACTTGGTTTGAGAATTTCAGATTCAGAAAAAAGCAATTCATCTAGAAACAATCAGAAAGAATTTGAGGAAAAGAGTATTATTTTCCAACCTCAAAAGCAAAAAGAGTATATCGTTAAAATAACTGATTCTGCAGCAGCTGCCAGATTTCTTATGTCCAGACTTTGTGGGATACAAGGAATTAAGGTAAATTTTGATGTCAGTGAACAGCTTACAAAACGTCCTTTCCGGAAACTCATCGATGCTTTAGTAGATTTAGGTGCACAAATTTCCGGAGAAGGTTTTCCCTATCAAATAGAAGGATGCGAAATGAGAGGCGGAAGTATTGAAATGGATGCGTCCATAAGTAGTCAGTTTATAAGTGCACTGCTTTTATCAGCTCCATCTTACAGAAATGATTTGATAATCAAACTCCCGAATAAACCAGTTTCAAACGGATACCTGCAAATGACCATTGAAGTTATGAATGATTTTGGAGTTGAGGTTCAATATACAAATGGAACTGTTTTGGTAAAATCGGGACAAAGCTATAAATTTTCCGGTTCATATCAGGTAGAACCAGATTTTTCTTCAGCCTGCTATTTCTGGGCACTTGGTTGTTTTTCAGAAGTTGGGATAGGAGTTGAGTCTGGAGAATCAACAACTTGCGGGAAATCACTTCAACCTGATTTTGGATTTCTGAACATTCTAAAGGAGATTGGTGCGGTTATTGAAATTTCAGATAAAATAATCACAGTTAGAAAAAGACAAATTCATGGGATCAGAACAGACATGAATGAAATGCCTGATCAGGTACCAACTCTCGCTGCAATTGCTCTGTTTGCGGATTCTCCTACATTTATTGAAAATATTGAACATCTTACATACAAAGAAAGCAACAGAATTGAAATGATTGTTTCATCTCTGACGAAGATTGGTGCTAAAGCTGAGTTTAAGGATAATATTCTATCAATATTTCCTCTTAAATCTCTTGATGAAATTATACTGACGAGCGTCGATTGCGGAAATGATCATAGAATTTATCTGATGTTATTTCTGATAAGGCTGATAAGTGGGAAAAATCTTGGTATAATTGACCATAAATGTTTAAAAAAGTCTTTCCCTAATTTTCACGAGTTATTAACTCAGTTGAAAATCAATAGTGCCAGCAGTGATAATATTGAGAGATCACATTTAATAAAGGATGATTTTGTACGGAGTTGTAATGGAATTTCTTAATCAAGGATATATGGTGATTTTTTTAATAATCTCTACAGGAATCGTTTTTGGCAGGATTTCGGTAAAAGGTTTTTCTCTGGATAATTCTGCCATAATATTCGTTGCTTTGGTTATGGGACATTTTGGTTTTAAGGTTTCAGACGAATATCAGAGAATAGGTTTATTTATCTTTATTTTCACAATTGGTATCCAGGCAGGACCTGGTTTTTTCGAATCCTTCAAAAACTATGGAAAGCAGCTTATTATTACGGCAATAATTATTGTAAGTACAGGTGCAGTTACAACGGTAATACTCTCAAGAATTATCGGAATAGATTCACGTCTGGCAGCAGGTATTTTTACAGGTGCGTTGACCAGTGCTCCCGGATTAGCTGCTGCAACTGAAGCGTCAGCTTCTTCACTGGCATCAATAGGATATGGTGTAGCTTATCCATTTGGTGTTATTGGAGTTATACTGTTTATGAAGATTGTGCCTAAATTTACAAAGATGAATATTCCC
>JAQVBK010000056.1 GCA_028690365.1 Candidatus Cloacimonadota bacterium | reverse complement strand
CTTTTAGGAGACGAAGCCATAGCTCAGGGTGCTCTGGATTCAGGACTTTCAGGCGCTTACGGGTATCCGGGAACTCCTTCAACTGAAATCATTGAGTACATTCAACGCAATGAAGAAGCAATTACCAGAAAAGTAAAAATGGTTTGGTCGTCTAACGAGAAAACCGCTATGGAGGCTGCTCTTGGTATGTCTTATTGCAACAAAAGGACTATCGTTACAATGAAACATGTAGGCTTGAATGTTGCAGCAGATCCTTATGTAAATTCTGCACTTACCGGTGCTAATGGCGGCGTAATTGTCGCTGTTGCTGACGACCCGTCAATGCACTCTTCTCAAAACGAACAAGACTCTCGTTTTTATGCAAAATTTACTCTAATGCCGCTTCTTGAACCAAGCAATCAGCAAGAAGCTTATGACATGACAAAGCATGCATTCGAACTTTCAGAGAAATATCATCTACCTGTTATGATGAGAGTTACCACCAGATTGGCACATTCCCGTTCAGGAGTTACATTGCATGAACCTATTCCGGAAAATCAGATGAAGCTACCGGAAGATCCCAATCAATTCATGCTTCTGCCTGCTTTTGCCAGAGCTAAATACAAAAAACTTCTCTCAATTCAGTCAGATCTGGTCAACGAATCAGAAAACTCACCCTTCAATTCCTATACTGACGGAAATAACAAAAAGCTCGGTATAATTGCCTGCGGATTGGCTTATAATTATCTGATGGAAAATGTTGATGAAGATTTCAATCATCCTGTCCTGAAAATTTGTCAATACCCCCTTCCTAAAAAAATGATTGAGAAAATCGCTGATGAATGTGACGAAATTCTGATTATTGAAGAAGGAATGCCCATTGTGGAGGAAATGCTGAAAGGCTATCTTGGTAGAGGACTAAAGATAAAAGGTAGACTTGATGGAACCTTACCCAGAGACAATGAGTTAAATCCTACAATAGTAAGAAAAGCCCTTGGTTACCAGGAAATTCCTCACAAAGAATTACCCGAAATCGTAGTCAATCGTCCACCGGCTCTTTGTCTTGGATGCCCGCATGCCGACTCGTATTACGCACTCAATGATGCCATGAAAGAATACGGCAAAGGTCATGTATTCTCTGATATAGGTTGCTATACTCTCGGTTTCATGCCACCCTATAAAGCGATAAATGCCTGTGTTGATATGGGTGCCTCAGTCACAATGGCAATAGGTGCATCTGATGCAGGTTTATTCCCTTCAATTGCCGTAATCGGTGATTCTACCTTTGGTCACTCAGGAATTACTGGTCTAATGGATGCCGTTCAGAAGAAATCAAATATCGTCATCATGATACTGGACAATGATACAACTGCTATGACAGGTATGCAGGATTCAGTAGTTACCGGTCGAATTGAAAAAATTTGTATGGGAATTGGCGTAGAAGAAGAACATATAAAGGTTATCACTCCTTTAAAAAACAAACATGAACAAAATGTGGAAGTAATCAAGAAAGAAATCGAATACAACGGTGTATCAGTAATAATTCCACGCAGACCATGTATTCATGTTTATAATAAGAAAAAAAGATAGGGAGTTAACATGAGAAAAGATATAATTCTGGCGGGAGTTGGCGGACAGGGTATCTTGTCTATAGCTACAATAATTGGATATGCTGCAATTGACAGCAATATGAATCTTAAACAAGCTGAAGTTCATGGAATGTCGCAAAGAGGCGGAGATGTTCAGTCCCATCTCAGAATATCTGACAAAGAGATATATTCAGACTTAATCGGAACTGGTCAGGCAGATATGATTATCTCCGTAGAACCTCTGGAAGCTCTTAGATACACTCCTTATCTTTCGAAAAATGGATGGATGATTTCTAACATAAAACCTGTTGAAAACATTTCTAATTATCCTGATATTGAAGGCATAAAAGCAAAGCTATCAGAGTTTAACAATAAAGTAATTCTTGATGCCGATAACATGGCAAAAGAAATCGGTGCTGCCCGTTCAATGAATATGGTTGTGCTGGGAGCAGCTTCTCCTTATCTTGATTTACCTCTTAAAAAACTCGAAGAAGCCATAGAAGCCATTTTTGGAAGAAAAGGTGAAAAAGTTGTAGAAGAAAATCTGAAAGCTTTGCACATGGGCAGAGAATTTGCCGAAAATAATAAATAAAGGTGGAATTTGACACCTTTTATGTTTCGTAAATTGTCCGTAAAAAAGCGCATTAAAGCGAACAGGGCAAATTTACAGTTGACAATAAATGAGCAGAAAGAAATTTCCATGCAGATTACACTTTGTCAAAGGAGATAAATATGAACAAAGTAACGATTGACCCGAACTATTGCAAAGGCTGCGGGTTATGTATCGAAACATGCCCCAAAAAAATTCTCAGGTTCTCGGAAAAAATCAATGCCAAAGGTTATCATTATGCTGAGTGCTTTGACCAAGATTCCTGTATAACCTGTAAAATGTGCTACACTATTTGTCCTGATGTAGCAATTACTATCGAAAAGTAGGAGGATTTATGGCTGAAAAAATTTTAATGAAAGGAAATGAAGCAGTAGCAGAAGCCGCAATCAGAGCAGGTTGTCGTCTCTATTTTGCTTATCCTATCACTCCCCAGAGTGAATTGATAGAATACATGTCCAGAATGCTTCCGAAAGTTAACGGAACATTTATTCAGGCAGAAAGTGAAGTAGCTGCTATTAATATGGTTTATGGTGCTGCTGGTGCCGGAAAACGAGTTATGACTTCATCATCTTCTCCCGGTATCTCACTGAAAATGGAAGGCATTTCATACATTGCTGGTGCTAATCTTCCCGCAGTCATCATCAACGTTCAGAGAGGTGGTCCCGGATTAGGCGATATTCAGCCTGCTCAAGGAGACTACTTCCAGGCCACAAAAGGTGGAGGTCACGGAGATTATCGGCTAATAGTGCTGGCTCCAAATTCCGTTCAGGAATTTGCCGATATGGCTGCTCAGGCTTTTGACCTAGCCGATAAATACAGAAATCCTGTCATGATATTATCTGATGGTTTACTAGGACAAATGATGGAACCGGTTGAATTCAGACCGGAAAAAACCGAGGCTGAATTGACTGAGCTGAACAAACAGCATTACTCATGGTGTATGCATTCGAATGAAGATGAACCAAATCATCATCACCATGAAATCAACTCTTTGGAAATTGATCCTAAAGTATTAGAAAAACACGTTCTGGAATTGGAAAAGAAATATAAAATAATTCAGGAAAATGAAGTACTTCATGAAGAATATGAAATTGATAATGATACAGAAATCCTTTGCGTTGCTTATGGAACTTCTTCAAGAATAGTTAAATCAGCTATTGATGAATTGAGGGAAGAAGGCTACAAAATCGGTATGATAAGACCTATCACTGTTTGGCCTTACCCTACTGAAGAGATTCAAAAGACACTCAATAACTCAAAAATCAAGAAAGTCTTCGTTTTTGAACTCAATCTGGGTCAGATGGTCGAAGACGTTAGATTGGCTGTAAATGGAAAAGTTCCTGTGGACTTCATGGGAAAAGTAGGCGGAATAGTCTTTACCCCTGCCGAAGTTAAAGCAAAAATCAAAGAAAGTCTGTAGGAGGAATAGATGCCAGTTATAGCAACAAGACCTAATTCACTAGTTAAAAGAAACTTTACTTATTGTCCCGGATGTACCCATGGTATTGCTCACAGACTTATTGCAGAAGCCATGAACGAATTGGGCATGAGAAATAATACAATGGGAGTTGCCCCGGTAGGCTGTTCTGTTTTTGCATATCAATTCTTTGATTGCGATATGGCTCAGGCTGCTCATGGACGTGCACCTGCAGTAGCTACCGGCATGAAAAGAGCTAGACCCGATATGCATGTTTTCACTTATCAGGGAGATGGTGATTTGGCTGCAATCGGAACCGCAGAAATCATCCACGCTGCTAATCGCGGTGAGAAGATTTCGGTATTTTTCGTTAATAATGCCATTTATGGTATGACAGGCGGTCAGATGGCCCCTACTACTCTACCCGGTATGAAGACAACTACATCACCTTACGGAAGAGACGCTTCTGATATAGGTTACCCCATAAAAGTATGTGAACTATTGAATGCTCTCGATGCTCCTTATTTCATTGAAAGAGTATCGTTGCTCTCTGCTCCGGAAATTATTAAGGCGAAAAAAACCGTTCTTAAAGCAATGCAATACAACAAAGAAAACAGAGGTTTCACTTTTGTTGAATTTGTTTCTACTTGCCCCACTAATTGGGGTCAAACTCCGATCAATGCAATGAAATGGGCTAAAGACAATATGCTGCCATTATTTAAACCGGGTAACTTCAGAGATAAGGGAAATGAGGGAGGTAAATAATGAAAGTAGAATTAATATGTTCCGGGTTTGGCGGACAAGGATCACTAACAATAGGAAAATTTCTAGCAAAAGCTGGAATGCAAGAAGGTAAGAATGTTTCATGGCTACCTTCTTATGGTCCTGAAATGCGTGGTGGAACTGCAAATGTAGCAATAGTGGTATCAGAAAAACCGGTTGCTTCACCTTTAGTCAGCTATCCCGATGTTCTTATAGCCCTCAACCAACCATCTCTGGATAAATTTGGTCCCGATGTAAAAGCCGGTGGACTCATCATCGCTAACTCAGATATGTGTCCTAACAAACTAAACAGAAATGATGTCGATGTAATTTATGCTCCAATGATTTCCATAGCTAAAGAGATAGGGAATGACAGGGTAGTAAATATGGTCGCAATCGGTATAGTTATCGGCAAAACAAAATTAGTTAAATTTGAAACTGTTAAGAAAGACCTTACATCTTTCCTTGCAAAGAAAAATCCTGACTTACTGGAAGCAAATCTCAAAGCTATCCAGCGTGGTATAGATTTAGTATAGAAACGGGCTTTCGCCCGTTTTTTTTGTCATGGAATCACATTCTATAAAAACAGGAATCTGCCAAATCGGCAAACTAATGTATGACAATAAATTCGTTGTCGCTACAGATGGTAATATAAGCGTACGTAAAGATAGAATAATTTTCATCACTCCTTCCGGTATGTCAAAGGGAGAACTTACTGAACCCGACATTATTTTGACAGATTTATGTGGGAAAAAAGTGTCTGGTACCAGAAAAATATCTTCAGAATTCATAATGCATCAGAAAATCTATGAAACAAGACCTGATATTATGGCCATCTGTCATGCACACCCGATTAATGCAACTGCTGTTTCAATGACTGATTCTGATCTTAATGAACCACTATTACAAGAAGTTATTCTTACCATCGGCAAAATATGCCTTATCCCTTATGGAACAACCGGAACCTCCGAAATTGCGGAGAACCTTGTCCCGTTCTTATCTGACTGTGATGCCTTTCTGCTAGCCAATCATGGAGTTTTGACTCTTGGAAGAAACCTCAAAGAAGCTTATCAAAAACTGGAAACTTTGGAACACTATGCAGAGATTTTTATAAAAGCAAAAACGCTGGGCAATGTAAGAAATATTTCAAACATAAATGTTCAAAAATTGTATGAAATACGCTGCAGAACAAAGCTATAGGTTAATTTGTTTACGGTTAATTAATTGAAAATTGAGGAATCATGAAAAAGTTATTCATCATCAGTATAGTATTTTCAGCTATTGGGCTGATCTGTTTGGCAATCTGTAGATTCTTTCTGCCTTTGCCTGATTTTGTTATGCGAATTATCGGAATCTCTCTTATGATATCGATATTTACATTGGTTTTCAGTTCAGTTCGACTAAGGTGTAATCACAAAAACTAGGCAAATAAACCGGAAATCAAGAATAATTAATGTTTCTTATTAATCTTTGGATAATTAAGGTATTATGGGGACCATACTAATTAGGGGAATCTTTCCATAGTCGATAATCTACTCAAATAACTCCCAATTCACTACTATCCCTTTGAAACCAACTAACCATTTTTCATAATACTGCATTTTTTAGATGAAAATTTTGTAATTACAACAATAATAAAATAATTGACCAAAAAAGCTATGTTTTTTGATTGCCTAACATTGAAATTTTTTTTCGTCATCTAATAGATTAAATGTTTAAATTTTTATAACTGAAGATAAACTTTGGGAGTCGTAATGAAGAAAATGCTTATTTTAATGCTGATGCTGATATCAATAATTGCTTGTACAGGTAGAAAGATTCATCACAACAAAACTGAAGTTGTATTCTGGCACGCTATGGGTGGACCTTTAGGAGAAGCCCTTGAAATGCTTGTTGATGATTTCAATTCCTCACATCAGGATATTTTTATCAAAGCAGTCAGCATGGGACGATATGATGCCTTATCTCAGAAATTGATGGCTTCCATGCAAACAGGAACTCATCCAGACATCGCTCAAGTATATGAATCATGGACTGCAAATTTTATCGAAGGCGGAGTTCTTCTGCCAATAGATTCTTTCATAGATAGAGACTCTACTTTTGGTGAAGATGATATGAATGACATTTATGACGTATTCATCAAAAGCAACACAATGAAAGGAAGACTGTATTCATTTCCATTTAATAAAAGTGTCCGTGTTCTTTACTACAACAAGGATATCTTTTTCCAGAACAATCTTGATCCCAACAAACCACCTGTAACATGGGATGATTTCCGTAAATACTGCAGAATTTTAACTAAAGATACAAATAATGATGGCAATATAAATCAATGGGGAACTACTTTTGCTATTAGTGCCTGGCAATTTGAAAATCTGTTATTGCAGGCAGGTGGTGAAATGATGAATGAAGATATGACTACTCCACTACTAAACAGTGAAAAAGGTATTGAAGCCCTAAACTTTCTGAATGATATACTCAACACAGACAAAACCGCCTATTTATCGACTGGCTTTGACTGGCAGAACGATTTTCTCGCTGGAAAAGTTGCAATGGTAGAGGGTTCTTCAGTCTCTATGGCATACATGAGAAACACTGGCATAAATTTTCCTTTGGGAATAAGTGCAATTCCCGTTTATAAAACAAAAAGATCTATTATAAGCGGGACAAATGTTGCTATTTTCAAATCAGGTAAAAGTGAAGTAGAGTGGGCTGCCTGGGAATTTCTCAAATGGTTTACAGATACTGAACAAACAGCCAGATGGTCTGAGATGACTTATTATATGCCGGTAAGAAAAAGCTCTTTTGAGCATCCAATTCTTAAGAAAAGAATGCTTTCCAATCCGGAAATTGCTTCGGTTTATGAGCAATTAAATTTTGCCGCTTTTGAGCCGACTATTCCTGAATGGTATTTTGCCAGAAAAGAACTTGAAGAATTTGCAATAGAAAGAGTCTTTAGAAAAACAATGTCTCCCAAAGAGGCATTAGATCAGGTTAATTCCGCTTTACTCAAACAATTAGATAATAAGAAGAGAGGTGAAAAATGATAAAAATAACATTCCCGGACAATACAATCAGAGAGTATCCTAAAGGTACAACTCCTTTTGCAGTAGCTTCCGACATTAGTCAGGGACTTGCTCAAAACGTTATTGCTGCAGAACTGGACGGAAAGATGGTTGATCTTGATTACCCAATTGAGAAGGACGCCAAAATTGTGTTCCTTAAATTTTCTGATGAAAAAGGAAAAGAAATTTACTGGCATAGTACTGCTCACTTGATGGCACAGGCAGTTAAAGAATTGTTTCCTGATGTTAAAATCGCAATCGGTCCTGCAATTGAAGAAGGTTTTTACTATGATTTTGAAAGAGAAGATTCTTTTACTGATGAAGAATTAGAAAAAATTGAGCAAAAAATGAAAGAAATTTGCAAAAACAAAAATGCATACAAACGAATTGTAACTACAAGAGAAGAAGCACTAAGAAAGTTTTCTGAAATAGGAGAATCATATAAAGTAGAACTTCTTGAAGCAATTCCTGAAGGAGATACTATTACAATGTACTCGCAAGGTACGTTTACTGATTTATGCAGAGGACCACACGTTAGTGACACAGGCAGAATTAAATCTTTCAAGTTATTAAAAACATCTGGCGCTTATTGGCGCGGCGATGAAAAAAATAAAATGCTCAAAAGAATCTACGGAATCTCCTTTCCAAGTTCAAAGGATTTGAAAAACTACCTGCAAATGCTGGAAGAAGCAAAGAAAAGAGATCACCGAAAAATAGGTAAAGAACTCGATCTTTACTCAATTTCAGAAGATATCGGTCCGGGATTGGTTCTATGGCATCCTAATGGCGCTATGATGAGAAATATTATTGAGAACTTCTGGAAAGAAGAGCATCTCAAACACGGGTATAAACTTGTTTATTCCCCTCATATCGGAAAAGCTGATCTTTGGATAACGAGCGGTCATCTCGGTTTTTATAAAGATTCAATGTACAACCCTTTTGAAGTTGATGGTCAAGATTATTATGTAAAACCCATGAACTGTCCTTTTCATATATCAATTTACAATGACACTAAAAGAAGCTATCGTGAACTGCCTGTTCGCTACGCTGAAATGGGAACAGTCTATCGCTTTGAACGCTCAGGTGCTTTACATGGATTGATGAGAGTTCGCGGATTCACTCAGGATGATGCTCACATATTCTGTACACCTGAACAAATGGAAACAGAAGTTGATAAAGTAATCTTCTTCTCTTTCAGAATGTTGAAGGCTTTTGGTTTTGAAGGCTTCCAGGTATATCTTTCTACTATGCCTGAGAAAGCTGTAGGTAATCCTGATGACTGGGAAAAAGCAACACTGGCTCTTAGAAACTCACTGGAAAAATTTAATATTGCCTATCAGGTTGATCAGGGTGGTGGAGCTTTTTATGGGCCCAAAATCGATATCAAAATCAAAGATGCCCTTAATCGTTCCTGGCAATGTTCAACAATTCAATTTGATTTCAATCTTTCTGAAAGATTTAATTTGGAATATATAGGTAAAGATAATAAACCTCACAGACCTTTTATGATTCACAGAGCATTACTTGGTTCCATGGAAAGATTTTTCGGCACTTTAATCGAATATCACGGTGGTAATTTCCCCACCTGGCTCTGCCCTATTCAAATAATGGTCATCCCTCTTTCTGAAAGCTTTGATGAATATGCCATGAAAATTCGTGATGAATTAAATCTAAGCGGAATTAGAGCTGAAATTGATTTACGCAGTGAAAAAATCGGATACAAAATAAGAGAAGCAGAGATTAAAAAAGTTCCCTTCATGGCTATCGTAGGTCAAAAAGAACTGGAAAATTCCACTATTTCTCTCCGAAAACATACTGAGGGTGACAAAGGTAGTTACTCTCTTTCAGAAGCAATCGAATTAATCAATGCCGATATTACAGCCGGCAAAAAAATAGATCAATAAAAGCTATCTTCGGATAGCTTTTCTTTGAGGAAATCATGAATAATCAAAGTATTGTAGAATTCATCCGCCTTGAGCTAATAACTGTTTCCGAAACGATAAAAACTGTTTCCCAAAGAATTAACAATGAAGTCGCAGAAGCGATAGATTTGATATACAACAGTCGCGGCAAAATTGTTGTTACCGGTATGGGAAAAACCGGTATAATTGCCAGAAAAATTGCTGCTACTCTTGCCAGTACTGGAACTTCAGCAATCTTCCTACATGCTGCTGAAGGAATTCACGGTGATCTGGGAATGATAAACAAAGATGATGTAATAATTGCAATCTCATACTCTGGAAATTCTTCAGAACTTCTCTCAATTATTCCATATTTCAAATTCCTGAAATTACCGATTATCGCTCTAACCGGCAATGTTGATTCAAATCTGGCTAAGAGTGCGGATATTGTGGTTAATTGTAATGTTCCTAAAGATATTGAACCATTTGGACTGGTGCCAACTGTTTCTACCACAGTTACTTTGGCAATAGGTGACGCAATTGCAGTTGCTTTACTAAAGAAACGTGATTTTAAGATAAATGATTATGCTCTATTTCATCCGGGTGGTACAATCGGTAAAAAGCTACTACTGAGAGTTGGTGAACTTATGCATTCAGGAAAGAGTAATCCGTTGGTTAATGAAACTCTTCCTTTCAAAAATGTAATTATGGAGATGACTACTAAAGGACTAGGTTGTGCAAATGTTGTTGATGACAATGAGAAGCTCTCAGGAATTATTACTGATGGAGACTTACGAAGGCTTCTCTCAAAAGAAGGAGATATTCTTTCATTAACGGCAAGAGAGATGATGAAAGCAAACCCCAAGAAGGTTACTCCTGAAACACTAGCGGTTGAAGCTCTTAACCTGATGGAAAAATTCAAAATAACAATGCTTCCGGTAGTTAATGAAGATGATTTACCAGTAGGTCTTTTGCACATGCATGATTTAATCAGAGCCGGAGTTGTATAAAAAATACGGCAGCATAAAAAATACTGCCTTTTAGATGATCTATCTTTTTTTCATGGGATAGCTGTTTAAAAAGATACTGTACCTTTATTTATGTCTTTGACCTCTCCGGAACCAGTACTTATATCTCTGTTTTCAATAATAGAATTATCAATTATGACATCTCCTGACCCGGTATCAGCCCTTAACAATCCAATTGACGAATCCCTGATATAAACCGAACCACTTCCTGTGTCGCACGTAACACTACCTGGTATTGCCATAATTCTATTTATTCTTACAACCCCGCTTCCGGTATCAAAAATCGCTCTCTCAGAGATTTGAACATTATCAGCAATCACATCACCTGATCCGGTGTCTGCGTGAAGCCTTTCTGAAGATATGAGATTTTCGATTATAATGTCTCCTGAACCTGTATCAAATATAACATCTTTTACATCAGATATGTTAGAAACCTTAATTGAACCACTTCCAGTATCAATCATGAGCGCTGATGATTTACCATAGTCTGTTAAAATTACAGAGCCTGAGCCTGTATCAATTACTAAATCAACCCCATTGGGAACTGTTCCTGTAATCGAAGAAATGCTTATCTGTTTATCTGATTTGGTTTTATATTCTATCTTTCCATGAGAAATGCTCAATTCTGCATCTCTCGGTTCGTATTCAAAGAATGTTACTTCTAAATCTATCAAACCTTCATCATTTCCATTTACATTTACGGTTCCGGAACCCACATCAATTTTAAATGATTTTTCTTTGTAAATAGTATTAAGATTCTCAGATCGCTCGTACTTCAGGTTGTCTCCATTTGAGATCACAATTCTTTTACTCATTGCATTAAGCATTGAAGCTGTAATAATTATTACCAGTAAAAATTTCAAATTTCTCATTTTTTACCTCCTCTATTTACTATGCAATGTTAATGCCAATTTATCAACTCATCATTATTAACTCAAAATGACTAATCCAATATGATTTTCTTTGGAAGATTATTCAATTTTTGATTTTAGAAATCATCATGTTAGCATATCAACATATTATAATGATATAGGAGACTATAAGTTTTATCAGACCTATTTTTCCACTATGCAGCTTGCTTACTTCAGCGAGTTGCCTTACACTTTTTTTTGAAATATATTTTGTAGTTATTAAAGACCACTAAACTGAAAATTATGTTGAGAATCGTAAATGAGATGTTTACTTCAACAATTGAATCATCTGAATATGCCAGAATCAGAGGGATTATTATCAATAATGGAGATTTAATGGTGATTATCCCCTTTTTTAAGCCAAGTTTTCTAAAAATGAACCTCGCAAGAGGATTCCTCTCAGATCTCAATGAACTATTTGATACGACTAAATATGTTGAGTGAGAATCAAGTATATTCAGTATCAAAAAAAAACGCAGTCAACATTAAGGATAATCCAATACTTTTCATAACTCTTCCTTGTTTTTCATAACTTTTTTTCTCTTAAAAATCACTGTTTAACACATTTTTTTTCACTAAGAATTGTTGCAAGTTTATTGTTGACAAAAAATCAGCCAAAAAAAAGGTACAGCAAAATCATTACGGAGGCTAAATTGAAAAGAATATTAGTCGTTGGCTCAGCTGGTCAGATTGGTGCAGAACTCACTCCTGCACTGAGGAAAATTTATGGTGAGAGTAATGTTGTTGCTTCTGATATCAATTCCAATTGTAATCCTGTACTTAAACAAGGTCCTTTTGAAGTGTTGGATGCCTTAGATGACAAACATTTGCATACTATTGTGCAAACTCATAAAATTGATACAATTTTCAATCTCGTTGCTCTTCTTTCTGCAAAAGGTGAAAAAGATCCACAACTGTCAATAAAGGTAAACTTGGGGGCTCTAAATAATATACTTGAAGTCGCCAGACAAGAACATTGTGCAGTTTTTACTCCAAGTTCAATCGGTGCATTTGGACCTGGAACCCCAGCTGATAATACTCCTCAGGACACAATCCAAAGACCAAATACAATTTATGGAGTTACCAAGGTTGCCGGTGAGCTTTTGTGCGATTACTACTTCAAACGATTCGGAGTTGATACACGAGGTCTGAGATTTCCCGGAATAATCTCCAATGTTCAACTTCCTGGTGGCGGAACTACAGATTATGCTGTAGAAATTTATTACGAAGCCATAAAAAATAAAAAATATACCTGCTATCTTAAAGAAGGCACTTTCCTCGACATGATGTATATGCCTGATGCTATTAATGCAGCTATTGGTGTCATGGAAGCTGATCCTTCCAAGCTTCTTCACAGAAATGCTTTCAATGTAACAGCCATGAGTTTTGATCCGGAAATGCTCTCAGATTCAATAAAAAAGCTAATCCCAGATTTTTCAATGGATTATTCTATTGATCCGGTTAAACAGTCAATCGCTGATTCCTGGCCAAATAGCATGGATGATTCATCAGCTAGAAATGAATGGGGTTGGAATCCAGAATATAATCTGGATAAGATGTCTGCTGATATGATTGATATATTATCAAAAAAACTTCTCTCATAAAAAATATGATTCTAGGCATTGGAACAGATATTATAGAAGTGCGCAGAATTCAAAATTCTTTAGAAAACATTAAAAAATTTAAAGAGAGAATTTTTTCTGAAGAAGAAATCATTTATTGTGATAGCATGGCTCAGAATTTTTGTGCTTATGCAGCCAGATTTGCTGCAAAAGAAGCTTTTCTGAAGGCAATAGGAACAGGATTAAGAAATGGAATTGACTTCAAAGATATCTTTATAGTCAACGATGATTTGGGTAAGCCTATGCTTTCTTTTCGAGGAGAAGCACTGAATCTTTTTTTTAAAAATAGAAAATATAAAATTCATGTATCACTTTCTCATTTAAAAGAATATGCAACCGCAATGGTTGTTATTGAAGAAAATTTACAGGAGGAGAAATGTCTCTGATAAAACTTAATAGAGTTTTAGATAGTCACGTAAAACAATTAGTTGAAAAAGGTACAGTGAAAGGGATTGAAAAAGTTGTAGTCAAAGTGGAGAAATCTGATGGTATTAACGGACCTAGATATTACCTGAAAGGCTATGATAATCAACCTTTTATCAAAATGAATGCAAATTCCTACCTGGGAATGTCAATGCGTCCTGATGTAATTGAAGCTGAAGAGAAAGCTGCTCATCAATATGGTGTTGGACCTGGAGCAGTTAGATTTATTAGTGGTACTCATTCAGTTCATGTTGATTTAGAGAAAAGATTGGCTGAATTCCATTCTAGAGAAGCCTGTATGATCTTAAGTTCAGCTTATGTAACAAGTTTAGGAGTGATCTTACCTTTAACTACTCCGGAAACTGTAATTGTCAGTGATGAATTAAACCATAACTGCATCATACAGGGAATGCGACTTTCCAGACCATCTGACAAATTGATTTACAAACACAACAACATGCAAGATCTTGATGATAAGCTTTCTCAAGCAGTTGGCAAAGGGAAAAGATGCCTTGTTATAACCGATGGTGTTTTCAGTATGCGCGGTGACTACGCTCCTTTTGATGAATTAGTAAATGTTTGTAAAAAATATGAAGATCATTTTGAAGAAGGTATTATCACCATCGCTGATGATTCTCATGGAGTTGGTGCTTATGGCACCACCGGCAGAGGAACAGAAGAAATAACTGGTGCAAAAGTAGATATACTAATAGGTACACTGGGAAAAGCCTACGGAGTCAATGGCGGATATGTTTGTGCCAGTAAAGAAGTTATAAATTTCTTCCGAGAATCAACCCCTATGTATATTTACTCTAATCCAATTACATGCTCAGAAGCTGCGGCAGCCTTAAAAGTTTTAGAAATTCTGGACAGTCCTGAGGGCTTAAAAATTCTGGCACATCTGAAAAAGATGACTGAAAAATTTGAAAATGGTTTAAAGGTTTTGGGATATGAAACCATTGAAGGACCTCATCCTGTTGTTCCGCTAATGGTTAGAGATACAGCTAAAACTGCAGATATTGTTAAATATCTCACCGATAATGGAGTATTAGCTACTGGATTAAATTTCCCTGTAGTTCCTAAAGGTGACGAAGAAATCAGATTCCAGGTAAATGCTGACCATACAGAAAAAGACATTGATTATGTTTTGAAAGTATTAGAAAATTATAGAAATTTATAAGGAGGAATTAAATGGGAAGAGGCGACAGAAGAACCAGAAAAGGTAAAATTTGGCGTAGCTCATACGGCAACACTAGACCACAAAAAGTAAGAAAAACTGAGAAGAAATAATTCGGTTTATAAGAAGCCCTGAATTGAATCAGGGCTTTTTTTTATGCAACAATTGTAACACTTAGAAATCAAGCTCCAGATAAGTCCAGTCAGGTTCCTTGAAACCAAAATCACGATATATTTCATTACCCATCTCTGTTGCTAGAAGAGATAATCTATGGATACCCATTTCAAAGGCTGTCTCTTTCAAAAGCGTGAGAATTTTCCTGCAAATACCCAAACCACGGAAATCCGGTAGTGTGTACATATTTAAAATATAAGCTTGTTTACCGTTAATTAGTTTATAATGTCCGGGATTTTCCTGAATTACCATGCCACCAAAACCAATTGGATTGCCGTCTTTTTCCGCAACAAAAGCAATAAATTGGTTGGAAGGTATTTTTTCTTCGAAATATTCTCTTATGCAGTCTTCAAGATTCTTTGTTATTACATCACCTTCTGGTTTCTGGATTTCCTGAAGAAATCTAATGCGATACTCAATAAAGATGTCTTTATCGGCAAGTTTTATCTTACGATACGTTATATTTTCAATTCTCTTCATGATACTACCGATCCTGCCGGTAAATCTTTTTCCGGACTGAGCAATGACAAATCACTCTCATCGTGAACTGCCAGAATCATTCCTTTGGATTCTACTCCCATAATTTTTTTAGGAGCAAGGTTAATCAGCATAAGCACTTTTCTGCCAACAATTTCTTCAGGCTTATAAAACTCTGCTATACCTGAAACAATCTCTCTGACTTCATTTCCCAAATCAACTTTTACTTTGAGCAGTTTCTGAGATTTCTTTATCTTCTCTGCATTTACAATCTTTACAATTCGCATATCCAATTTGCAGAAATCGTCATAACTGATCTCTGCTTTGGCTTCAGGAACGTTACTCGTAGAATTTGCAGATTTAGCCAGCAAATCAGCTATCTGTTTTTCTATAGACTTATCATCAATCTTGGGGAAAAGAGGTTCAATTTTTTGCAATGTAGCTTCTTTTCTAAACTTCTTTTCCTGAAGGTCTTTCCAGGAAAAATCTGCAGAGCTTTTCAGCATCGTTCTAAGTTTCAACATTGAGGTCGGAATAATCGGATAGAACACTATCGAGAGAATTCTCAGTAATTCAGCGCAGACAAATATTGTTTCTTCTGCTTTGCTTTTCTCATCTTTCACGGTCACCCATGGTTTAGTCTCATCAAAATATTTATTGCCGATTCGGGCAACATCGAGAGCTAGTTTCAGACTATTTCTGACTTTAAAAGAAGCGTAACTAATTTTAATTTCGTCACATATTGCATAAGCCTGACTGAGAATTTCCTGTGAATATTCAGATAAAACACCAGGTTCTTTAACTGTATTATCGAAGTATTTCTCTGCAAAGACATAGACACGATTAGCCAGGTTTCCCAGA
>JAQVBK010000329.1 GCA_028690365.1 Candidatus Cloacimonadota bacterium | reverse complement strand
CAATAAAAGAGTTTAATAATAAGGTCATTTTCCTGAGAAAGTTGAAGAGAGGTGGAAGCGAACATAGTTTTGGCATTCATGTTGCAAGAATGGCAGGTATGCCCAGAAGTGTGGTAAACAGAGCCGATGAAATTTTAAAAGAACTTGAACAGGGCCATGAAAAAAAAGAACTGACGAAACCCATTGCTGATATTGCAGGCCACAGAGAGGGCATGCAACTTAGTATTTTTCAGTTAGACGATCCGGTACTAAAACAGATACGCGATGAGATACTTGAGATCGATATTGATAATCTTACTCCTGTTGAAGCTCTTAATAAGCTTTATAGTATTAAAAAATATCTGAAGTAGATGATTCAGATATTATTATCTGTACTTTCTTTGTTTTAAAATTGTAAAACATGAAAATATTGATTGTTGAAGATGAGCATAAAGTTGCCTCGTTCCTGAAGAAGGGGTTGGAGGAAAATCAATATGAAGCTGATGTTGCTTATGATGGAAAAACTGCAGAGAAGATTGCCTCGCAGAATAATTATGATCTGTTCTTAATTGATATTGTCATACCTTTTATTAACGGACTCGATTTATGCAAGATCTTCAAACAAATGAATCCCAATGTACCGGTTCTTATGCTTACAGCCCTTGGAACAACTGAGGATAAACTTCTTGGTTTTGATGCAGGGGCTGATGATTATCTGGTAAAACCGTTTGAATTCAGGGAACTGCTTGCAAGAGTAAAAGTTCTGCTGAAGACTGCCGGTGCCAGTTGCAACCCGGCTAACAGGATAGTTGTAGCTGATCTCGAGCTTGATCTTGATAAAAAAATAGCCAGAAGGGGCGGAATGACTTTTGAACTGACAGCAAAGGAATTTTTACTGCTTGAATATTTTCTGAGGAACGCCGGCAGGGTTCTGTCGAGAAATGATATTGCAGAAAAAGTATGGGATGTCAATTTTGATTTTGGTACCAATGTTGTTGATGTTTATGTAAATTTTTTAAGAAAAAAAATTGATAAGGGATTCGATAAGAAACTTATACATACAAGAATTGGACTAGGATATATTTTTAAGGAAGATTAAATGCAGATACGTACAAGATTGGCAATGCTGTTTCTATTTATCGGAGGTGTTATCATGATCATAGCATCTGCTGCAGTTTACTTTTCTTCAGCAAGTTTCCGTCGAGATTATTTTTACAAACGACTTGAAAATAAGGCTAATAATACAGCTAAATTACTGATTGAGGTCGATGAAATAGATGTAAATCTTCTGAAAAAAATTGAAACAGATAATCCGGTTAACCTGCCTGAAGAGAAGATAATTATTTTTGACTATAAAAATAAGGTACTTTACTCTTCAGATGAGAAAAATAAAATCACCATTGATCCCAAGCTGAATAACCGTATCAGACTTGAAGGGGAAATAAAATTTAAACATGATAAGTACGAAGTTCTTGGTGTGCTCTATACTGAGCGATATGACAGATTTGTTGTAATTGCTTCAGCAATTGATATTGACGGACTGTCGAAACTGAGAAATCTCAGAATAATCCTCATTATTGTCTGTCTGTCAAGTTTCATAATATTCTCTGTTGCAGGCTGGATTTTTGCTGCCAAAGCGTTACTCCCCATTTCAGGAGTAGTCAGGAGAGTTGAGGAAATTGAGATTTCAAGTCTTAATCTCCGTGTTGATGAGGGAAACGGAACTGATGAAATAGCTAAACTGGCCAGAACATTTAACAACATGCTTGAACGACTCGAAGTTGCTTTCAAGCTGCAGAAGGATTTTATTTCAAACGCCTCGCATGAAATACGAACCCCCCTGACATCTATTAATGGTCAGATAGAAGTACTTCTGATGAAAGAGAGGTCATCGGAAGAATATATTTCTGCTGTCTCGTCAGTACTTGAGGATATTAAGACACTGACAGATCTTGCAAACCGGCTACTGCTTCTTGCTCATGCTACTTCCGGCGAAATGAATGCAAATCACAGGTCTGTCAGAATTGATGAAATATTGTGGCAGGCTAAAGAAGAGATGCGAAAATTTAAAAAGGAATACAATATAAATGTATCATTAGGCTCTTCTATAAGCGATGCTGAGCAAATGATAATTCATGGAGATGAGTATCTTCTTAAAACTGCATTGCTAAATATCATTGAAAATTCATGTAAATACTCTGATAACCATTCAGTTGATGTTAACATCGAAAACAACCGGAAACAGATCATAATAAGTTTTTCAGATAAAGGTATCGGCATTCCGGAGGAGGATTTAGATGAGATATTTGAACCTTTTCACCGGGGTAGTAATGCAAAAGCAATTGAAGGTCACGGCATAGGACTCTCTCTTGTTTACCAGGTCATAAAGAATCATAACGGTACAATCAATATATCATCCATTATCAATCAGGGCACAACTGTTGAGATTAAGTTATCGATGCTCTGATTTTAATACCTTTTTAATGTGCTTTTAATCTTTAATTAATAAGCTCCCATTATATTGCGGGCGATTTTAAAATCTTATATTACACTATGACCGACAAAAAATTAGTTTATATTGGCGCAATATTAATAGCACTTCTTCTCTTTTCAACAGTCTTTACAGTTATTCGGAATTCAAAAAACAAACGGAATCTTAATGATGAGAAGCTTCGCACTGAATCACTTTTATCAGAGAAATTACAGGTTGAGAAAGAACTTGCCAAATTAAAAAATGATTTCTCGGCCCTTCAGGAGAAGAATTCTGAAAATGATAAATTATTAACTGATGCTCAGGTTCAGCTTTCAGAGAACGGGAAAACTTTAAAAAGGCTTTCAAATGAAGCCAGATCATTGAGATCAAATAAGAAAGAATTGGAAGAGTTGCAGGTTGCAAAAGCATCGATAGACAAAGAGTATGCTGACCTTAAGCTCAAAAATGACGAGCTTGTGGCTCAAAATAAAAATCTGAATAACAAAATGACTGCGCTTGAGGTGCAAAAGAATGACCTTACGGCTAAATTACAAAAGCTTGAAAAGTATTGTACTGATAATTTCGAGGTTTATGGATCAAGAGGCAAGAAGGATAAATTAACTTTCTGGGCCTTCAGAACCAAAAAAATAAACCTTAACTTTGAGGTTCCTCAAAGCCTTACTGAGACTATCAGTTTCAAGATGACAACTCCATCAGGTAAAATAATTACGCCTGATGATAAAGTTCTTTCGTGGTATTTTCCAATGGATCAACGAAATTTTACAGCAAGTATGTCGGCAGTGACGGGCGAATTTGAACAATCGCGGCAGGTTGTTTTGAGCTATGTCTCAAAGGAAAAGCTCGAAAAAGGTGAATATAAGATTCAGATATTCAGCAATGGCAACAACATTGGGAATTGCAGATTCAAATTAAAGTAGAAACCTTTTCTTTTTTGATAATTTGTTTATCA
>JAQVBK010000328.1 GCA_028690365.1 Candidatus Cloacimonadota bacterium | reverse complement strand
AAAATCAAGTAAGTCTTTCAAAATTGAACAACCGGTTGAAAAGACACCCAAATCTACAAACCCTCCAATAATTCCCGAATTAAGGATAGAGAAACGTTCAGAGACAGATATACATGAGAAACCTGACAGACCCGATAATTGGGATTCTGATGGCTTTGTACCAGACAATAGGTATAATTACTTAACTATATTTAATGGAGTTGTAAATAACGTTACGGTTGGATTAGGTGGAGTTGATGATAATCAGGTATTACCAATCCAATTTACACCTGGTTCGCTGGAAATTTGGCTCATGTCGGCTCCTCCTCCTAATCAACATTTGCAATATTCGGTTCTAAAATTTAGAACTAATCCATTATCTCAAGTAGTATGTGAAAATAATCAATTTTTCTATCTTACATTTGAGTCTAATGGACAAACATTTGCCGCAGTAGAGTTACGACTAGTAGATAACTATAATTTTCGACCTTGGATAAAATTCGAAATGGACTACAACTCTGATCAAGAGTGGATTCCATTAAATACTGACCAAGTAGAACTTTTTGGTGTTGAACAAATGGATAATATTTATCATACATATCAATTACCCGAAGGAGCAGTAAGTCTTGGATATCATAGTATTAATCAAGATGGGTCAATAAATGGAATTAGTACTGATTATCCAATAAGGGACGAGATTTCAAATATTTCGTAGGGTAACTGTTTTGGTTGCCTTTCTACTCAATATCTGGGCAATATAGATAAACAACTAATACTCTCTCTTTTATTTCATAACTTATTAAAAATCCCCTCAACATAGTTTCTCCGATTTAGGGAACCACCCTAGTTGTAGTAACCAGAAATATCATCTCTTGACATATTTTTTGCAATGTTTTTTGTGCTGTTCAGGAGGAAATATTATGAATTATCAACAGATAGGGAAAAAAATAGAAAAAATTGATGCAGTTTCATTATCTTCCGGTGAAGCAAAATTCACTGCAGATTACCCCTTAAAACATCCTCTCCACATAGCTGTCCTCTATTCTCCCCACGCTTTTGCAGAGATAATCAGCATTGATACAACTTCTGCCGAAAAAATCGAGGGAGTAATAGATATTCTTCATCACGGAAATACTTCTGGTACTTTGCATACAACTGCCGGGCAGGGATATCCGGAACCATCCCCCTATGACATGCGCCTGTTCGATAAAAAAGTGCGATTTGTAGGAGACAGAGTTGCTCTGGTAGCTGCCAATTCTAAAGAGATAGCGCAAAAGGCAATACAGGCAATAAAAGTGGAATATAAAATTCTCACCCCCGTTTTCTCCACTGAAGAAGCTCTGGAAGATATTTCTCCAAAACTCCACACAGATGATGAACATGCAGCAATTCCTGTTGATTATTTTCCAGAGAAGAATATTGCTGCTGAAATAGATGCCTGTTATGGAGATGTTGAAAAGGGGTTTAAGGATGCCGACTTTATAGAAGAATACCTACACTCTACTCATCAGGCAAATCATTGCCCCATGGAACCTCATATATCCTCAGCAACATTTGATGAAAAAGGAAGACTTGTCATTATTTCATCTACCCAGGTTCCTTTTCATGCAAGAAGAATAGTCAGCAAACTGACCGGTCTGAAGATACGAGACATCAGGGTAATTAAACCCAGAATTGGTGGTGGATTCGGTATCAAACAGGAAATTATTCTAGAGCCTCTTGTAGCCCTAGTAGCCATCAGAAATAAACGAGATGTTTTGTGTGCAATGTCACGAGAAGAAGTTTTTATAGCTGCGAGAACCAGACATGCCATGCAGACGAGAATAAAAATCGGCTATAAAAAAAATGGTCACATAACCGCTCTGGAACAGCATTCTGTCATGAATGCCGGAGCTTACGGTTCACATGCACTTACTGTATTATCAAATGCAGGTGGAAAAGTTCTACCCTTATTCAATAAAATCGATAATATTAGATTCTGGGGTAGATCTGTTTACACAAACACACTCATTGGTGGAGCATATCGCGGTTATGGAGCAACTCAGAGCTATTTTGCCATTAATCAGATTCTGGACGATATAGCCTGTAAACTAAACCTTGATATTCTGACATATTTCAAGTCTCAACACATAAAAGTTGGAGAAACATCTCCGATGTTTAAAGCTTTGGGAGAAGGAACTGAAGGAGTCGAACAGGTTATGAATTCTTGCCTGCTTTCCGAGTGTATTGATCGGGGAGCTGCTGAAATCGGATGGTATGAGAAACGACAAAAGCGAATCACAAATGGAGACTCTGTAAAAGGAATGGGAGCAGCAATTGCCATGCAAGGTTCAGGGATACCCCGTATTGATATGGCGGCAGCTTCTATGAAAATGAATGAAGATGGTTCTTTTAATCTCTATGTCGGGGCAACTGATATCGGAACCGGTTCTGATACTGTTCTGGCACAAATAGCTGCAGAGACCCTTACCGTTACTACAAAAAACATTATCGTACTCTCTTCTGATACAGATTTAACTCCTTTTGACGTAGGTGCTTACGCTTCTTCTACTACTTACATCTCTGGAAGCGCTGTAAAAAAATGTGCTGAACTGCTGAAGGAACAGATTTTTTCAGTTGCTGCAGAAATGTTGAACTGTCAACAGGAAGAAATCACTCTAGAAAAGGGAATAGCATCTAATAAGTATAATCAGGTATCATTAGAGGAAATTGGTTATTATTCAACCTACACCTGTAATCAATTCCAGATACAAGCTTCTGCATCCAGCACAGTAGAACTTTCTCCCCCGCCTTTTGCCGCAACCTTTGCCGAAGTTGATGTCGATATCTCCACCGGTAAAATTAAAATTGATCGCTTAGTCACAGTTGTAGACTGCGGACAGGCAATAAATCCAAAACTAGCAGAAGGTCAGGTCGAAGGAGCTGCTGTTAACGGAATCAGTTTCGCATTAACAGAACAGTATCTTTTTAACGAAAAAGGAGCAGTAACAAACCCCTCTTTCTGGGATTACAAAATTTATAATATTGCAGACATTCCTCCAATGAAATCCATAATTCTGGATTCCTATGAGAGTTCCGGACCTTACGGCGCAAAATCTGTTGCCGAAATTGCCATTAACGGACCGGCTCCGGCTATAGCTAACGCTATTTATGATGCAGTAGGAATAAGAATTAACGATCTTCCCATCACCCCCGAAAAAATACTCAAAACTTTGAGGGCAAAATCATGAAGCTGGAAGCAGTAATTTTTGATCTGGACGGAACTCTGATAGATTCAATGGGAATCTGGTCTGATGTCGATAAAGAATTCCTCAAAAAAAGAAGCATTACCGTTCCACCTGATTTGTTTACCGATTTACCGGGTGGAAACAGTTTTCAGGAAGTCGCAGATTATTTTAAAAAGAAATTTCTACTCTCTGAATCTATAGAGGAAATAATGCAGGAATGGACTGAGA